>CAZKDD010000033.1:0-8956 GCA_964551535.1 uncultured Thiotrichales bacterium
GATATATCCATCAGAAGAAATAATAAAACCCGACCCTAGCGATTTGGAATTATAGTAATCTTCATGGCCTGGGCCTTGTTCCTCTAAGAACTTCTCAAAAAAATCATTGAAAGGACTGCCCTCAGGAAACTCAGGGAGTTGAACATTTGGTGGAATTTTTGGATGCTTTGACTGTTGTTTGCTTGTACTGATATTCACAACCGCAGCAGAATGCGCCTTAACAAGGCTTGTAAAATCTGGCAGCGTAGTATTGGCATGGACTGGATAAACTATCAGCAAGCACCAGAAAAACATTAAGTTAACTTTTTTATTAAACAAATTCATTCCCCTGAGATATTAATTATTTTTACTACTTATAACTTCACTGAAGCGCCAATCATTTCAACTGTTTTGCTGGGTACTTCACCTAATACGCTAACCTTGTAACGATCATTACTGTGTGTGTATACATTCATCGCACCACGCCCTATCAGCATAGGCTTCAAATTGACTTCATGCTCTAATTCAGAAATAAATATGGATACATTGGCAATGCTGTCAGTCAAGACAATATGGCTCACGGGCGACTGTTTTTGAGTCATCGCACGTTGACTAGCACTCTCTACAACAAACCCTTCAGGCAACATCGTGACGTCTATCGTTTGCATCAGCTGCGAGTAATCTATAGGTTTAAACTTACTAATAAAAGACCTTTTAGATTTATATTGACTAGTGTCATATACAGAATCAAAACTTATAGTGTTTACATCATCCAAATACTCTAACTGTGTGAACATCACATCTTCCAGCACTTGCTTTTTGTCTTCATCCCAGATCATAGATCTCAATAACATCCCAGTGCTCGGTTGAATACAAAGTTCATGAGCATAGCGATAGCCATCAGATGGTCGTATCTTCAAAACCTGACAAGTTTTACCGGCGACTTGCTCAAATTTTTCAGATCGCAATGTATAAATTTTTTTGATTTTTGTCAGATCTCTAGGAATGGTGGTTGGTATTGCTTTATATGTCGATGATGGCGCCAAGCTGAAAATTTGTTTTTGAGGCCACACACATTTTACTTGAGAACCAATACGTGTAACTTCTCTTGATGCTCCATTAAGTGAGACCAAACGCTCTCTGGTGATGCCGTCAACCAATCCATGCGTAATACTCATCGCATCTAATTTATTGCCATGCTTAAATACAAACACCCCATGATAATTTAAATTATTCTCAGCGTGCTTCATTCGAGACAGAAGCACACTTTTAGTGAGTAATTCTGCTGTTACATTTGCTGCAAAACAGAGCAAAAAAATAGTGCACAGACACTTATAAAAAACACGATGTCTATTCACTGTGATCTTGTAATTTTGTAATTTCAGAATATGGTGAGACGATGCGCCCACTCGCATAACCAGAGTGATTATATATGTAGGCTTCTATTTCATGATCTAACGCATGACTTTGGGCATCGTGAATAGTGTTCCTGCGGGGCTGAGCATTTAATTGCACAGGGGCAAATTGCACTCTGGGTGAAATCTTATTAACTTTTTCAACCGCATTGTTAGAATGCAAGTCCCATGAGTGTGTATGGGTGCTGGATATATATTGCTCCGAGTCAGAACCTGTTTGAGCGTATTGTTGAAAACTTAAAAATGATAAGGTGGCGACAGAAACTGCGATGGCCAAGCCAGCTATTTGTTTCATTCCATAGGGTCTTTGGGCATAGGATCTTTGGGACCTGTTATTTCCCTCTTCACTCAAATGTGAATCGAATGATGGTGTAATCATATCCGTATCGTCAAACTCTTCACCTGCTGATTGATTTTCTATAGCCTGTATGACTCGCTGTGAAAAATTCACGTCAATTGACTGACCACATTCTTTTTTCAATATCGCGCTAATGAGTGAATATCGTTGCAATTTTTTGACCGCCTCATTATTTAAGCTGGCGATTTCATATTTATCAGAATAAGACTTGTCAATTTTACTAGCCTTATTAGTTAGGATATTATTTAAACGTCTGCGCTCAAATTCTGATAATTGCAGATCCAGACTAGAACTAATCAGCTCCAAGTCCTTTTCATTCATGTCCTTATCATTAATTTGTTCATCACTACTCATATTTTGTACTCATAATTTCTATAATCCCCTTAACTGCCTGATAATTCATATCTCTATGCTAAGAAGCAGTTTATCGATTCAATTCATATTTATTCTCATATTTATTCAATTTAGGCCAACAAATTAATCGCTTATTAGTCAATAAGTGGCTTAATCACCTTGTCTAATGCCTCGCGTGCTCTAAAGATTCTCGAACGCACCGTACCGATTGGACATCCCACGGTATCAGCAATATCTTCATAACTCATGCCATCCATTTCACGTAAAGTTAACGCGATTTTGAGATCTTCTGGCAAGCTACTTATAGCCTCAAACACTTTCACTTCTAATTCATCAGTTTGCAACATATGCTCTGGCGTGTGCTGATCTCTCAATAAGGTAGCTTCATCAAAATATTCAGCATCATCTATATCCACTTGTTGTTTACTCTTTCTCTTACCTGAGGACATCAAATAATTTTTAGCTGAATTTACAGCAACACGATACAACCATGTATAAAAAGCACTATCACCCCGAAAATTCTTCAATCCTCTATAGGCTTTGATGAAGGCTTCCTGAGCCACATCTTGCGCTTCATCCCCTTGGACGTAACGACCCACCAAGTTCAAGACTTTATATTGGTACTTCTGCACCAACACATCAAAGGCTTGTGTATCTCCTTCCTTAGCGCGTGCAACTAACTCTTTATCGTTGTTATTGTCACTGCCCATCTTGGGCATTTCTCCTGTTGCAAAACTTCATTTGCTGCAGCTATGACCACTGCAATATGAAGAAGTTCTAAAAAATATTATTATACTGGACATGATCAAATGTATATTAACCATACATGCTGCAAACGTCACATACTTTGTGACAAAATGTATTTTATGAGCAAATCAAAGACTAAAAATTACGATGTGTTAATTATCGGCAGTGGTGCTGCGGGTCTTAGTGCTGCATTACACGTAAGTAAAAACCACAGTGTCGCTGTAATCTCCAAGGCTGAGCTTAATAGTGGCAACACTGCTTGGGCTCAAGGAGGCATCTCAGCGGTGCTCGATCATGATGATTCACTTGAAAATCACATTGAAGATACTATCTCAGCTGGTGCCGGGCTATGCGACACTGAAGTGGTAAAAAAAACCATCTCAGAGGGTAGCAAAGTGATAGATTGGTTACTTTCTATAGGAGTCAAATTTACTCGCGAACAAAACTACCACAATGTTCATCAATTGCACTTAACTCGTGAAGGTGGTCACACCCATCGCAGAGTCGCTCATGTAGCAGATGCAACAGGCGATGCCATACAAAATGAACTCATTGCACAAGTTCAACAACACCAGAATATTGACTTACTCTCAAATTACATTGCCGTAGACTTAATCACTGCGCGCAAACTCGGTGGTAAAAAAGATAAATGCTTAGGGGCTTATATACTCAATCTGAGTAGTGGCCATGTGGAAGTGTTCCGCTCGAAATCCGTTATCCTAGCAACGGGTGGTGCCAGTAAAGTCTATCTCTACACCAGTAACCCAGATGGAGCATGTGGCGATGGCTTAGCTATGGCTTGGCGTGCTGGGTGTCGAGCAGCCAATATGGAATTCATGCAATTCCACCCCACTTGCCTATATCATCCCAAAGCAAAATCTTATTTACTGAGTGAAGCAATTCGCGGCGAAGGTGGCAAAATAGTTTTGCAGGATGGACGTGAGTTTCTTCACCATTTTGATCCAAGGGGGGTGCTAGCGCCAAGAGATATCGTGGCTAGAGCTATAGACTATATGATGAAGAAACATGGCCATGATTGTGTTTATCTGGATATCAGTCATAAATCCGAGCAATTTATAAATAAGCATTTTCCAAATATACAAGCACGCTGTAAGAAACTTGGATATGACATGACTCGAGAACCTATCCCAGTGGTGCCTGCAGCACATTACACCTGTGGAGGAATAGTCACAGATGAGCATGGACAAACTGACATCCCTCATCTTTATGCAATTGGTGAGGTGGCATTCACTGGCCTGCATGGAGCTAATCGGATGGCAAGCAATTCATTATTAGAATGTCTTGCTTATGGTAAGTTTGCAGGTGAACATATCAATAAATCCATCCCAAATACTCATGACTCGATTAATATTCCAGCATGGGACGAGAGTCGAGTATCAGATTCTGATGAAGAAATAGTCGTAGCACATAACTGGGACGAAGTACGGCGTATTATGTGGGATTATGTTGGTATTGTTAGAACAACCAAGCGCTTGCAACGTGCTCAACACCGCATCGATCTATTACTTAATGAGATAGATGAATATTACAGTCACTTTAAGATTACAAGTGATCTAATCGAGCTAAGAAACCTCGCAGTCGTGGCTGATTTAATTATCCGCAGCGCCCTATCGCGTCACGAGAGTCGGGGATTGCATTACACACTTGATTACCCAGAAATTGACCGATCTTTAGATCAAGTCAACACTATTTTAACCCCGCCAAAACACTCTCAACAACACGTCGGACTGAAGCTTAATTAACAAACATTTGATTAAGTCGCTGGCAGAAACACCTTACTGCGATAATAAGCTAACTCTTGTATGGAATCTCTTATATCGCTAAGCGCCAGATGGTCTGAGTCTTTTTCATAATGAACTTGCTCCGGTTGATACCAACGCTTAACTAACTCTTTGAGAGTGCTCACATCAAGATTTCGGTAATGAAAATAGCTTTCCAGACTGGGCATTAAACGCGCTAAGAATCGCCTGTCTTGGCAGATACTGTTGCCACACATCGGTGATCTACCCATGGGTACATATTGTTGAAGAAATTCAATCGTTTCCTGCTCAGCTCGATGACAATCATATGAACTAGCCAGTACGCGCTCTACCAGCCCAGATTTTTTATGTTGAGTTTGATTCCAGTGATCCATTAAATCTAGACGAGCTTGTGGCTGATGCAGAGCGATCACAGGCCCAACAGCTAATTCATTAAGCTGTGCGTCTGTAACAATTGTGGCTATTTCAATGATCTCATCATTGAGAGTATCCAACCCTGTCATTTCTAGATCTATCCAAATTAAATTATTTTCATCTTGCATAAGTCCACTCACAGTCAATTTTCTGTTATCTTACGACAACTAATTGAAATATACATTGAACTATGCGACCCATTACCTATTTTTTTCTTATATCAACCCTATGTTTTTCTCTTGGTAACGCACACGCTGAGTCAGGTGAAATACTCCATGAAACTGCATGCATAGAATGTCACGGCCTCATGACTGGTGGTAATGGTAGTGTGCTTTATGAGCGCGAGGATCGCATCGTCACCTCGATGGAAGCTCTTGAGAAACAGGTAGTGCGATGTTCAAAAGGTGCGAATACTGGCTGGAATAGTGACCAAATACACTCTGTCATAAACTTTTTAAATGAAAGTCACTACCATTACTAATAGGACTTTATGTACCTAGCCACCGTCATTGCAAGACAGGGCAAAACATATATTGTTGAAGATGCGCAGCAGAAACAGTATCAATGCCATGTCAGAAGCCAAGCACAAGAAGCTGTCTGTGGTGATCGCGTGTTATGTGAAAGCCAACAACAATCACATGATGTTATCACCAGCATTCAACCCAGAAACAATCAACTCACAAGAATTGATAACTTCCAACGCACTAAAACCCTCGCCGCTAACATAGACCATATGGTCATAGTGATTGCGCCAGTTCCAAGTTTCGCAAATCTATTAATAGATAAATATCTTGCCTGCGCCGAACTAAATAAGTGCCAAGTCAGTCTGGTCATCAATAAAGCTGAACATCTCAATCATTACGATGTAGATATAAGACAACTCGAAGACATCTACATGCCTGTCGTCGATCATTTCATTATTGCTAGTGCACATCTTGGCTATGGCATCTCCGCACTCAAACGCATACTGATGACACAAACGAGTATCTTAGTGGGACAATCAGGTGTGGGAAAGTCGTCTATTATCAACAGTATTTTCGCTAATACTGATATCAAAGTCGGCGCCCTGTCCGAAAACATACAACAAGGTAAACATACGACCACCAATGCTTGCGCTTATCCACTCGGTGAAAATGGAAAAGTTATTGATTCTCCTGGTGTACGCAATTTCACCCCGATCATGACTGACCATACCCAGGCAGCCAGCGGCTTCAGGGAATTCAAAGATTATTTTGGTCGCTGCAAATTTGCCGATTGTCATCATCTTGATGAACCAAACTGCGCGATTAAGGATGCTGAAGAGGCCGGATACATCTCTACTTATCGATACGCTAGCTACCGAGCGATATGTGCCGAGATTAACACTTAGACACTGTCATCTAATCCATCATAATAGATTCACAATGCTGCCTGTAACATCCAACATAGATAGCGTCATTCGATTGTTTGCTTACACCTGCAAATAATCTAAGTATGGTGGTTTACTTGTAATCGGTCCGAGTGTTAAATGCTTGTGAAAGTGTATTTAAATCCAAGTACTCCAACTCGCCTCCAATGGGAACACCCTGAGCTAATCGCGTGATTTTCAAACCATATTGATTAACCATTTCTGCAATCACATGAGCAGTCACCTCACCTTCCATAGTCGAGCTAGTGGCTAAAATGATTTCTTCTAATTCGCCCAATTGCAGACGTTGCTCTAGCTGATCCAATCCTAATTGATCTGGTCCAATGCCGTCCAAAGGTGATAATTTACCCATTAATACAAAATAGACTCCCTGATAACTGGTGCCATTTTCTATGGCCATAACATCAGTTGGGGTTTCCACTATACACATCTGTGTGGTTTTTCTTTGACTATTACTGCATATCTCACAGACTTCTTTATCTGTATAGTTTCTACATTGTTTGCAATGTTGAATTGACTCTAGTGCATGAGTAATGGTTGTGCCCAACCTCTGCGCTTTTTCTTTTTCGATCTTCAATAAATGAAAAGCCATACGTTGAGCTGTCTTCTGCCCAACACCAGGCAATATTTTCAGCGCATTAATCAGTTGCTCCAGAACCGGAATTTGATCTGTCAAAACGATACCTAGCTCACTAGAATGGTAATTTCATACCAGGAGGCAAAGGCATACCAGCAGTGATATTGGCGTACTTATCTTTGGTTGCTTGCTCTAATTTATGCACAGCATCATTTATTGCTGCAGCGATCAAATCTTCAAGCATGTCTTTATCATCACTCATCAAACTGTCGTCAATAAATATTCTTTTAACCTCGTGACTACCTTGCATAGTAACTTTCACCATGCCGCCACCCGATTGGCCCTCTACCTCGATTAATTTAAGCTCTTCTTGTGCTTTTTGCATATCCTCTTGCATTTTTTGAGCTTGCTTCATCAAATTACCAATTCCACCTTTCATTCTTTTCCCTCTTGTGAAGTAGTTTGCTGTGATTGAATCTGAATCGTTTCAGGGTCTATTTGTGCCTGTAAGTCTCTTGTCATTGCTTGTACAAAACTATTTGTCTCGATATTTTTTTGTGCTCGCATAAGATCTTGTTGTGCTTTTTGCTCAAGTTCAAAAGCAGGACTTTGCACTTTTGTCTTACTTACAGTAATGGACAATACTAGGTCGCTTCCCATTAGGTCTTTCATTTTATCAGCTAATTTTTTTTGTGCGACTTCTGTAAGTAAGCTTTCATGAGACTGCGACAACATTAGCATTATTTTTTTATCACTAATATCTTGCACTACACAATGATTAGCTAGCTCTTTCACCAGCCCGGTGAGATTCATCGCTGATATCATAGATGACCAATCATCCAACGTACTTTCTTTAGCCTTATCTAAACTTATAGAGCGCGGATTATCTTCCCCGTCATCAACACCACGATCAATCTTATCTTGAGATTGATCTCCTTGATCTACATTGCCATTCAGATCTGAGAATGTTTGATCATGATTTTGTTTAGATAATTTTTTATTGAGGTGTTTACTAGAAGGCTCATCAGCAATACGCTGAATATCCACGTTGATAGCCTCTGATGAGTTTTGATGTTGATTGACCGCAATCTGTGTAGATGTGTCTTGCTTATCAATAGCATCACTCTTATCAATAACATCACTAGGAGGTACTTGATGTTTTTGTACGTCTGATGGTTTCAGCCGGGATGTTTTCATCGACGGCTGATTAAGCTTTTTTGCTTGCACCTCTCCACCCCCGGGGCGGAACATAATCATACGTAATACAGCCATTTCAAAGCCTGCTCTAGGCGAATGAGCTAAATGAAGATCTCTACGGCTCGTCATTGCAACCTGATAAAAAAGTTGAATATCCTCTGCAGATATCTTTTCTGCCATTAATTTAATGGACGAAGCAAATAAATTAACTTGATCGGAGTAGCTTGGCACAGCTTGAGATATTGCAGCAGCATGGAATATCACAATCATCTGATCGAGTAGTTTGGTGAAATTCACATTCAAAGAAGATAACTTTTCAATCGAGTCCATAGCTTGCACAGCATCGAATTCACATAATGTGTGCATCAATATATCCACTTGTTCACTAGGTACTGTTCCTAACATCTGACTGACTGATTGCTCGGTGATATCTGCACCTGAATAAGCAATCGCCTGATCAAGCAAGCTGAGCGCATCACGCATACTGCCATCAGCAGACTCGGATAATTGCATCAACGCTGATTGCTCATAAGCAATATTCTCAGCACTCAGCACTTTGGCCATTTGTTCATTAATTTGAGCATGTGAGATATGGCGCAAAGTAAATTGCAAACAACGTGATAACACTGTCACTGGAAGTTTTTGCGGATCAGTAGTGGCTAACAGAAACTTCACATGCTCAGGGGGTTCCTCTAAAGTTTTCAACAAAGCATTAAAACTGTGACC
>CAZKDD010000034.1:0-8727 GCA_964551535.1 uncultured Thiotrichales bacterium
CATTAATTATTGCCGCCCACTCAGAAGTCACTCAGTTAAGCCATCTAGGCATTGAGGCCATGACAGAACTCACCCAAGTGACAACAGATGTCGAAAAAACACTAAAAAGCTGTTTCCAGTTCGATAAAATCAATTATCTGATGCTAATGATGGTAGATCCGCATGTGCATATGCATGTCATTCCGAGATATGAATCGATCAGAGAATTTCGACAAATCTCGTTTACAGACGAAGACTGGCCACGCCCCCCTGACCTTACCCGACAGGTCGATATGGATCAGCCACATCAAGCGGAACTGTTAAAATTCATAGCGCAAGCCTGGAATCATTGAATCAGTTGTTAACTAATTGTATTGCATAGAATATTGCACGATTTATACACAACTTCGGCGATTTGGACTTCAAATTGCATAAAATCGCACTAATATGGCCGATAAATCATAAAAATACTTGAAATATATGACAAAATACTTTAAAAGTGACCACTTGAAAATTGTTCAGCACTGCAAATTAAACACAATAATTACAAAGAGCATATTCACACTATGATATTATGCTTGCAGGCTGACAGAAAGCACCAATGAAACAATTATTTTAATAATAATGCAGTACCCCACAAACGGCACATAACACACATCATATTAGCAACCCGACAGTACAGATTAAAACAGGAACTGACTAAATTATGACTTTATGTGTTACCCCAACGATCAACTCTATGCCTCAGCGCGCAGCTGATTTTTCAAACCTAGCTGAAGCACTTGATTATGCAGCACTAGGCACTACAGGTTCCAACTTCTATGGTAGTCGCGGACAACTAACAGAATCCCTCACATACACAGATCTCGCCAAAGATGCTAAATCATTAGCGAGAAAATTGTTGAGTATGGAATTCAAACAGGGTGATCGCGTAGTAATCGTCGCCGAAACTCACGCAAACTTCTTGCGTAGCTTTTTTGCTTGCCAATATGCTGGCCTAATTCCTGCTCCCGTACCTGTACCAATTCAGTTGGGCAGCCGAGCAAGCTACGTCCGTAAGACACGTGACTTACTCATCAGTGCGCACGCGAATGCTGTCTTCTCGCCTGCTTCCATACTGCCTATGGTTAATGAAGCCTGCAAAGACATCGACATGAAATATGTCGGTGATATTGACAGTCTCCTCGAACAGCCCATTGACGACAGCATAGCACTCTATGAAGCACAACCAGAAGATACTGCTTATATCCAATTCACATCGGGTAGCACACGATTCCCACGTGGGGTGGTAATTCAACAAAAAGCCGTGCTCAGCAATCTTGCCAGAATCATCAAAGACGGCATCAAGATCACTCAACAAGATAGAGCAATCTCGTGGCTACCCTTCTACCACGACATGGGTCTGGTAGGACTTGTCTTGTCTTCAGTTGCCTCACAAACCTCTGTCGACTATCTCGATACACGCGATTTTGCTATGCGACCCCGTCGATGGCTAGAAATCATGTCACGCAACAAATCAACTATTACCTTCAGCCCACCATTTGGATATGAGCTAGTTGAGCGCAGACTACGAGAGAGCAAAAACTTGGATTATGACCTCAGCTCGTGGAGAATTGCTGGCATAGGCGCTGAAACCATTCGCCCTGAGCCACTTCAAAAATTTGCCCAGACACTCAAGCAGTGTGGTTTTAAAGACACCGCCTTCCTACCCTGTTATGGCATGGCTGAGTGCTCACTAGCTATCAGCTTTGCTGATGTTGATCTTCCACTAACAGTGACAGCAATCGATGCCGAAGAACTTGCCAACAACAATGCTGTGGTACCTGTGGAAGAACAATCCCATCATCGTGTTGCAAAATTTATAGATTGCGGTCCTGCACTGCCTGACCATGACATAGAGATACGAGATGATTATGGCCAAGCACTTCCAGATGGTCGCCTGGGCGTCATCCATGTCAAAGGGCCAAGTGTAATGTCGCACTACTTCGACAACACGGAAGAGACAGAAAATACACTCAAGAATGGCTGGCTAAATACAGGTGATATCGGCTTTCTAGTGGATGGACGTATACACATCACTGGGCGGCAGAAAGACCTCATTATTGTTAATGGACGAAATATCTGGCCTCAAGACATTGAACATTTGGCTGAACAGCAACCGGAAATCCGCACGGGTGATGCCCTTGCCTTTTCCGCACCTGGATTCGATGGCGAGACAACTGTGGTCTTGGTAATGCAATGTCGTGAGCGTAACGAAGAAAATCGTGTGGACATTGTTGCTCGCGTTGAAGCAGATATTAAAGAAGACATTGGAGTCAACTGCTTTATCAAGCTTGTCCCTCCACATACCTTACCCAGAACGTCATCAGGTAAATTATCTCGCTCTGCTGCGCGTCGTGATTACATGGAACAGAACAGTATCAATGAGACATTTCTCACTGAACCACGCAACACAAGCGTCTCAAGCAATAGTTAAACATATCCTCAGCAGGCGGAAACACAATGTCTGAGCCACAATTAGTGGCACTCACAGGAGCGACCGGTTTCATAGGTTCACACCTATTGGAGCACTTACAGCGCTCAAATGTTCGCTTAAAAATATTAGTTCGACAACCTCACAAGCATCAATTCTCATCCCCCAACATTGATGTTATCGCTGGCAATCTTCAAGATACTAATGCCCTAGAAAAATTACTCCAAGGTTGTCATGCATTAATTCACTGTGCGGGGCGCGTAAAAGCCAGTTATGCACATCAATTCTATGAAGATAATGTCATTGCTAGTAAATTATTATTCGAGGTAGCTAAAAACAACCCTAACCTCAAGAAAACCTTACTCATATCCTCATTATCAGCACGACAAGCAAAAATCTCTCATTACGCAGCCAGCAAATACGCTGCCGAGCAATGTCTGATCAACTCAGGCATAGATGAATGGACGATTATTCGACCTCCTGCTGTTTATGGCCCACGTGATAACGAGCTAAAACCCGTTTTTGATTGGATGCGCAGAGGAATCCTTTGGGTTCCTGGCAATGACAAACAGAGATTTTCACTGCTTCATGTTCAAGACTTATGCCATCTGGTCACTTACAGCTTGAATTCAGAAGACTCAGATCATCAAATTTTAGAACCAGATGATAGGAAAAACCATGGCTATTCATGGCAAGATGTTCAGTCCATAGCTGAAGAATTCTTCAACCGAAAAATCATTCTCATAAAATCCCCTAAAACTGTCTTGTTTGCTGCAGCTAACATCAATCTATATACGAGCCGTTTACTCAATCGTTCAGCCATGTTGACACCTGGTAAAGTACAAGAACTCCTACATCAAGATTGGGTAGTCAATCGAGAGCATATTTGGCCTAATTGGACACCAAAGATAGATTTAAAAAATGGTCTAAACACCTTATACTCCGGACACTAGACATTTTCTGGAAAATGATAGAAATTACTTGATATGGAAAAAACTGTTGAAGAAATCCTTAGTGATGTTATTCCAATCCTAAAAAGATTTACCAAACCTGATATGGAAGTCACAGCAGACAACCATCTAATGCATGACTTGGACTTGGATTCAGTAAAAGTTATGGAATTAATGATGGAATTAGAAGACCACTTTGATATTTCTATTCCCCTAAACGCATTGCCCGATGTTAATACAGTGGCCGAACTTGCTAGCGAAATAGCACAACTTAAATCCCCATGAGTTTATTATCCAGACTACAATCATTCAGCGACAAACATGCTATCTCTGAGAATAGTTCCGTCACCCCGCTTAGTGCAGTTACCAATAAATTATACTCCGCTACTGAGGGAGACATAAACGGAAAGCGCGCCATATTGCTGGGCACAAATAACTATCTAGGCCTAACTTTTAACAATGTATGTAGTGAAGCCGGCAAGCAAGCGATTGATGACTATGGCACGGGTACCACAGGTTCACGACTGGCTAACGGCTCCTACTCTCTGCACAAATGCCTAGAGGACGATATAGCCCAATTTTATGGTGTTGATCACGCTATTGTCTTTTCTACTGGCTATACAGCCAACTTAGGAATGATCTCAGCTTTGGTTAGCCGTGGTGATACCATCATGCTCGATGAACATTGCCATGCTTCTATTTACGATGGTTGTAATTTAAGTGGTGCTGAAATCATACACTTCAGACACAATAATGCTGCTGATCTTGAAAAAAGACTGAAGCGCTTAGGTGACAAAATCTCCAATACGCTAATAATCACAGAAGGTATTTATAGCATGCTTGGAGATCGTGGCAGCCTGAGAGAAATCTGTGATGTTAAACAACGCTATGGCGCTCTTTTGATGGTCGATGAGGCTCACTCTCTTGGTGTGTTGGGAGAAACTGGCAGAGGCTTGGGACAAGAATCTGGAGTCGAAGATCAGATCGACTTTATCACGGGAACATTTAGCAAAAGTCTTGCGGGTATAGGTGGATTTTGTGTCAGCCGACATCCACAATTAGAAGTTGTCAGATACACCAGTCGTCCATACATTTTCACAGCTTCTCCCTCACCAGCAACCATTGCAACCACCAGAAAAGCATTAAAAATTATTGCACAACAGCCACAATTGCGTGAACAACTATGGCGCAATGCCACCCAGTTATATAATGGATTGGATGAGCTTGGTTATGAATTAAGTCCTGAAATTAGCCCTGTAATTGCAGTCAATGCCAACACACAGGAAAATGCCATGTCTATGTGGACCCAGTTGTTTGAACAGGGTGTATATGTAAACATGGTCCTACCCCCTGCCACTCCTGGTAGTCGATGCTTACTCAGATGCAGTTTAAGTGCCGCTCATACTAGCCAACAAATCAAATGTGTTATTGAAGCTTTCTCAAATTTAAGAGAAAGATCAACAGTGCAGAAAAAAATCGCTTAAGCTCAAATACCCATTACCAGCATAGCTCAGATCAACTCCACTTACATGCTGCCGTGAGCAATCCTATGACGAACACCCAATCAAATATACAGAGTGTTACAGTCATCATTCCTACTCTCAACGAAGAGCAAAATATCGATCCCCTACTGGAAAAGCTCTCTAAAATTGAGATCAAAGATCATGCATTAAAAGTCTTATTTGTTGATGACCAATCATCTGATGCGACAGTCGAAAAGATAAATGCATGGAATCTAGTTAATCCGAACATTTCAGTACTGAATCGAACAGGCAGTGCCGATCTCACACAGGCAATACTGGACGGAGTGAAACATAGCGATAGCGACATCATTGCGGTGATGGATGCTGACTTAAGTCACCCTACAGAGAAACTGCCCGAATTGTTCGAACCAATCATCAATAATACTCATGACGTCACTGTAGGCAGCCGTTATGTAGAAGGGGGTGGTGTTGCAGACTGGCCCATACACCGACGTTTACTCTCTTGGATAGGTGGGCTACCAGCCAGAGTGCTCACTGACGTTAACGACACCACCTCAGGCTTTTTTTCATGCCGTAAAAAATGTTTCAACGTAATAGACAGTAATGCTTGTGGCTATAAAATCTTAATAGAAATGCTTGCGGCGGGTCTAGATACTTTTCGAATCAAAGAAATACCAATCACCTTTACAGATAGAACCTTAGGTGAATCAAAGCTTTCTAGTAAACAACTCATTCAATACTTCAAGCGTTTGTTTGAAATCAGTGGCGCGCAAGTATCCTCATCAACAGGATCAAAATTCGTCGCTGTTGGCATTTCTGGCGTAGTAATTGATGCATTATTATTTAATCTATTCTTACAGCAAAACTGGAGCATCAGTGAAGCACACATTAGTAGCTTTATAATTGCGGCTATAAGCAATTATGTTTTCAACTCTATTTGGTCATTCAAATTTCAACATGCTTCTGTCAAGAGCTGGTTAACGAAGGCGTGTAAATTTATCTACATTGCAATCACCGCGCTATTACTGCGCGGGGCCATAATTGCGGCACTTACGTCATTTTTTCAGATCTCGCCTACACTTGCGATATATCCTGCCATCCTAACCGCAGCTATAGTCAATTACTTAGGTGTATCATTTTTAGTATTCCCTAATAGCAAAGCCCCTAATGCCTCGATTAATTGGCGTGTCATAGCGTTAGCGGTAGCTGCATTCATTTGTATTCTGCGCTTACTATACCTAGGCACCGCACAGTTACTGCCTGATGAAGCTTATTATTGGAATTACACACAATTTCTAGATACGGGTTATCTAGACCATCCACCACTATTGGCATGGCTTATCTATATCAGCACAACCATTTTTGGTGACAACGAATTTGGTGTGCGCATAGGAACTTTTCTAGCGGGAATAGCCAGTTTAATTTATATATTTAAACTCACTGCATTACTGTTCGATAGAACCAGTGCGTACATTGCGCTTTTATTGCTATCAATTTACCCATTTGGCGCCGCCACAGGAATGCTCGCCACAACAGATAGCTTACAAGTCTTATTCTGGTGTGCCGGCCTGTATTACTTATCAGACGCTATACTCAATAGACGAACTCAGGCATGGCTAATGTTAGGTCTAAGTATCGGACTCGGCATGTTATCAAAATACACCACTGCTATTTTTGCGTTGAGTATCGTCATATATATGCTCATCGATAAAAAAGCCTATCACTGGTGGAAGCACCCCATTATATATATTAGCGCCATACTAGCAGTGATTATTTTCAGTCCTAACTTGATTTGGAACTTACAGAATGATTGGAGTTCGCTCCAATTTCAAACCACTCGACGTTTTGACAAAGAAATGGTTTTTTCTACACATCATCTGCTTTTACATCTAATAGTGCTGTTATCTCCTATCGGAGTAATACTTTCAGCAATGTCAATCAACAAAATAAAGCACTTATTTGCTGGCGTCTCCGGCAAGCATCAATTTCACGATGAGCACGCATACAAAATTATTATGTGCTTAACATTTTTACCATTGAGTGTATTTGTATATTTTAGTTTAACCCATACACCACGCTTTCATTGGACATCACCAATATGGTTGAGTTTGATACCACTATCGGCCTATCTAATCAGTCCTACTTCACCATCTTTGGTGAACAAAGCATCCCTTAGAAAACTGGTTCTCTATGGTGGTGCATTGCTTTGCATGAGCTATGGTGCATTGTTGCATTACTCAACGTTAGGTTTGCCTTTCACAACACATTCAAATTTAGCTAGTCACTATTTCTGGCAAGAAGCTGCCTATAAGACACACAAAATAGAACAACAAATCATTACAGAGACCGGCCAAAGACCGGTCATCATATGTCTTAGCAAATGGTCTATTGCAAGTTCTCTGAGATTCTATGATGTCGACGGACATGTCGACAATATTGTGTCAAGAAATTTCATTAATGAAACGGCAACCATGTATGAACAATGGACCCAACCTGATCAGTGGCATGGTCGTCCAGTTTTATTTGTCGCCATGCATAATAAAGACATTCAGGCAAAGAAATTAAAGCCATTTGTAGGCTCAATGCAACCTATTGAACGATACACGCTACACTCAGATAACCGTGAATTAAGAACACTATTACTGCGTAGGGCAAATGACTACCAACCTCTTGCATCGGAATAATCCCTGATTGTACAACCTCGGCCTACTCCATCATTACAACATCAGTACAAGAGAGCTAGATACAATCAATCACAAAAGTTATCATAATCGACATCAAAAACATTGATACCAACATGCAAACATTTAGCCGACGGTCAATCACTACATACTTAGCACTACTGATAAGCTTATTTTTCTCAAATAACTTAGGCGCAACAGTGGATGGGAAATCATTAACATTTGATAGTAAGAAAGGTAATTGTCTAGCCTGCCATGCTATAGATGACGGCAGTAGTCCTGGTAATATTGGTCCCGAGTTAAAAGACATGAGAGCTCGTTACCCAGATCGCAATCTATTACGCCAGAGGATCTGGGATGAAACTATGTTCAATCCTGTGACCGTGATGCCACCATTTGGCAAACATAAGATCCTTACTGAACAAGAAATTGATTTAATTGTTGACTATATCCACTCCTTGTAAAGAAATGAGATCAATTTTTGGAGATATAACATGAATAAACGCACCACTCTAAAGATACTCGCCACTGGCTGTATAGCAATTTCATCGGCCAAGTCAGTGTTTGCATTCAGCAGTTGGCCTGAAAAGTTATTCAATCATACCGACTCGTCAGAGGTTACTTCACAGATCACTGAAAACAACACTATAAACAGCAGTGACGAAATTAACATTAAAGTCCCTGAGATCGCTGAGAATGGTGCAGTTGTTCCAATCACCATCAGCTCAACACTAACGGACATAGCCACTATTGCTATCTTAGTTGATAATAATCCAACCCCTCTCACCTCAAGCTTCACAATAGCTCAAGGTAATCCAGCTTATGTATCAACTCGAGTAAAAATGGCAAAAACATCCAGCGTCACTGCCCTACTCACTAGTCGCGATGGAAAACACTATAGTGCAAGTAAAACCATCAAAGTCACCATTGGTGGCTGTGGCGGTTAAGCCTGTCTGTAGACAAAATCATGCATACTTTTGCGACCATTATTCTCGTTATCAGTGTTACATTACTGACACCTGTATATGCTGATCAAGAAACAGCTGCAGACATTGCAAATATCCAATCATATTTCATGGAAAAATTTCCTGAAGTTTCCTTTCAAGACTTTGCCAATGGCGTCTATGCTCTCGATTCAGTTGCCAGAGAGAACTGGTTAG
>CAZKDD010000035.1:0-8637 GCA_964551535.1 uncultured Thiotrichales bacterium
TCGCCTGTGGGCGACGTTTATCAATGATAGCCAAATCGGCATCATCCAATTGCTTAGCCACAGCCCGTGCTCTGACTACACCACCAACATCAGGTGACACCACCATCAAGTCTGAATATTTTTGCTTATAAATATCCCCTAGTAACACTGGCGAGGCATATACGTTATCAACCGGCACATCAAAAAAGCCTTGGATTTGGTCAGCATGCAAATCCACCGTCAGCATGCGATCCGCTCCAATATTGGAAATCATATTCGCGACCACCTTAGCCGATATAGGCACACGCATAGAGCGGACACGTCGATCTTGGCGCGAATAACCAAAGTAAGGGATTACCGCAGTAATTCGATAAGCTGATGCGCGTCTGAGCGCATCAATCATGATCATCAATTCCATGATGTTATCGTTAGTTGGCCGTCCAGTAGGCTGGATAACAAATACATCACGTCCACGCACATTTTCTTGGATTTCCACCTGAATTTCGCCGTCGCTAAACGAACCCACCAAAGCTTTACCCAATGGTATATTTAATTTTTCAACAATGTCACGCGCGAGCTGTGGGTGTGCGTTCCCCGCAAACACCATCAAGCGGCTTTCTTCATATGTGGAATGAGATTTAGTCACGAGCTTTCCGTTTTAGTCAAAAAATATGCCATGTATTATGGCTGGGCCGGTAGGGTTCGAACCTACGAATGCGGGGATCAAAACCCCGTGCCTTACCACTTGGCGACGGCCCAACAATTCTTTTATTACCTTTAATCAATGCACCTTAACTTAGTGATGCTAATTGTGCATTTAATGGCGAACTATTCATACTTTTCGCTACATGAGTATTCACCCCTGGGGGACAGACTGCTCGCATAGCTTGTGCGCTCGCTCGATCACCAAAAGCCGCCAACACACAGCCACCACTACCGGTGAGAAAAGGCTGACAGTGAGGCTGCAAGCAAGCAAAAATCTCATCAATTTTTGCGTACTTTGCGCGAACAACCGGTTCAAACGCATTACCCAAAGCCCCAGGCTCAGGGGGGCATATTGTGAGGGCGTCGCTATGACGTGTCAATTGCGAATCTGCAAACATTTGTGCTGTATTGACATTTATCCCTGGATCCACGATCAAATACCAATATTCTTTAACATTTTGTAATCTTGTGAGCTGCTCGCCAACCCCTTCTGCCCATGCCGCCTGCCCCTGAATAAAAACCGGCACATCTGCGCCCAGACTCAATCCAAGCACACATAATTCTGATTCCTCTAATTTTAAATCCCAGACTCGATTTAATACTCGTAATACAGTGGCCGCATCCGAACTAGCTCCACCCATGCCACCCCCCATGGGAATGCGTTTTTTTACAGAGATATCCACACCACGATCTTGTGCCCCACACTGTTGCAAGGCTTGCGCCGCCTTTACGCAAAGATTTTGCTCATTACTGACGCCTGCAATAGGTGTCAGATAATTAATCTGACCATCGTTCCTCAAAGAGAATCGAATCTCATCACAAATATCAATAAACTGAAAAGCTGTCTGAAGCTCATGCATGCCGTCATTTCTTCGCGCACGTATCCTCAAAAAGAGATTGATCTTGGCCGGCGCATACCAAATAGACACATCACTCACGGTTCAGCGACCAACGTGCAATTCTAACTTGCAGATGAATATCTTGGTGATCAAGAATAATATTCTTCGCCATAGGCACTTTTTCATCATATTGATAAGAGGGGTAATGAATGGTCCAACCCGCCTGTTGAATCATTTGTGGCAGTTGATTTTCACTTTCAGTAATGACCTCTAAGCTTTGTTGAGGATCAGCTAAACCTTGCAACCAATATTTCAGGCCATTAATCGGCAGTTGTAACCCCGTTAAATTCACCAACAAAGCATCAGCATCCGTTCCTTGATAACGCTGCCCCTTAGATGTGCGTGCCACGACGCCCGATGCATCGCTTTCTATTATTGCCACCGTTCGACCAATAAAGTCACGAAGTTTAATCGTATATCCTTGAGCTGTTTGCTGCCAATGCAGACGTGCTTTGATTTTTTCATGAGCAGTCATGGCCACCACCGTCATATGCGCATCCCACTCAACTAGCTGCAACAAATACTCACTACGATCAATGTCTTGCTGCGGGGCTTGCAGTGGTGTGGTCGCGCATGCACTCAGGACTATAATAAGGCATGGTAGGATAATTAATCGCATCAGTACGGCTTGCTCATGGATGCTATTGTGCAGTCACATCTTGCTCAAGTGCCTGTAGATAGTCATCTTCAGGAAAACGCTCACGGGCCTGCTGTAACAAATCTGTCGCTTCACGTTGACGCCCTGTCGTTCGTAACACTTCAACCAGATGACCCACGATCTCTGCGTCATACATTTTATCGATAGCATTACGTAAAAAACTCTCGGATTCTCTGTAATTACCTAAGCGAAAATGCAGCCATCCCATACTATCGATAATGGCAGGATCTTCCGGCCTCAAGGAGTAAGCTTTTTCAATAAAATTTCTCGCTTCTGGAATTTTTAAACGACGATTTACTAAGGTATAACCCAGCGCGTTGAGGGCATCAACATGCTTAGGGTCGGCCTCAATTATTGCCCTCATATCCGCTTCAAACAACTCTACCTGATCTAGAGCATCTGCTGTGATCGCACGTGCATAGAGCAAATCAAAATGTTTTGGAAACTCCAGTAAACCCTGACTATATACCTCATAGGCCTGCTGATGATGCTGCTTCTTGTGCAACAAATTGCCCTCAGCTAGATACATACGCACCACATTGCCCACATCATTTAAATCCTCTCGCACTGACTTTAAATGCTCACGTGCTTTTTTGACCCCCTGTGTTTGATAATATAAATCCGCCAAACGCATAGAGGCTTCCAGATACCATTCACCAAAAGCGACCTCCAGCAGCATCTTCTGCGCGAGTTCTAAGTCACCAAGCTCCTCAGCGATCATGCCAAGGTAATAAAAAGACTCATCCAAACGCCGATTGTTATCCACTAATATTTGAAAATAACTTTGAGCTTTTTGGTACTCTTGCGCCTGCACATAAGTCAGCCCAAGCATATATACGATATTCATCTCTTCAGGCCGCATTTCCAGCAATGTTCTAAATTGCTCCGCAGCCTCCAGATAACGCGAGGCTTGCAATAACATCTGTGCATAACCCATGCGTTGTTCATAATTTTCTGGCTGGCGTTCAACTAAGGTGTGCATTTCTTTAAGTGCTAACTCGTGGTCACCGAGCGCATTCAAGGCACGAGCACGTAATATTCTGGCTTTGGTTAAGTCAGGATTAAAACCTAAAGCCAATTCGCTCTCGTTCACCGCCAGTCGGTATTTACCTGCCCCCATCGCTAAATTAGCATAGGCCAAATGCCCATAAGCACTGGTAAAGTATTGACTCACCAGACGTTTCATCAAGGCGAGATTATTGTCAACATGTTTCACTTGTGTCAGCGTGGACATGACAATAGCAAACCCCTGTCGCGGTGAATCACTGGCCGCTTGCATGACTTTCAGAAAGCTCTTCTCTGCCTCATCCACATTATCAGTGCTAAGGTGCAACACGCCTAATACCTGATGAGCTTCTATTCTGTCTGGCTGCGCTGCTACCCAACGCTTGGCGGCATATAGTGCTTGTGGCCAATCTTTTGCGTAGATAGCCACGCGCATGGCTCGTTCAATAATATCTGGATCATCGGTAAGATCTAGGGCCTGAGCATAATACTGCCGCGATCCATCCAAATCACCGAGTTTGCCAGATAATTCACCGGCTATTACGGCATAGAGAAGATCACTGGTTGGCGCATATATCGATGCATCCAACGCTTTGATGTCTGGTTCATCCTTAGATACAACCTCAGCATGAGCCGGCATGGATGAGTGAGAATAATTCGCATTTGGATTAGAGGCACAAGAAGCTAGCATTGCTAACAACAACATAAATGCGGTCAGTCTAAAAGAGGAGAAGCGCTTGGCCATAATCAAATTCTTACAATGTGGTTTTATTCCATGGATTGTTTAGCAATTCTACGCCATTTCACATACCATTACATAAGCATTGAGGTGTGAATACTCAGATTACGTTATACATGAACCATGTTCACCGACCAACTAGACATCAATAGTCAAAATTATTCCCGTCAGAACGATTAAAGTGCATTAAAATATCCGGCATGTCACTACTTATACTAGGTGTTAACCATCACACCGCGCCCATAGATGTCCGCGAAAATGTGGCCATTACCGATGCGATGCTCACGCAAGAGTTGAGCGAGCTTATGACATTAAACGCTATTCAAGAAGGCTTGATTGTTTCTACCTGTAACCGGACTGAAGTGTACTGCTATGTCGATGATATCAATACCGGCACCCAATCATTATTGTCTTGGTTGAATAAATTCCACCCATTCAACAAGCAAGAAATCGAATCTTATCTGTATACTTACACTAATGAGCAAGCAGCGAGACATCTATTTCGTGTCGCCAGCGGACTAGACTCGATGATTTTGGGTGAACCACAAATCCTTGGACAACTGAAACAGGCCTACCAAAGTGCAGTTGATACTGGCAGCCTAGACAAACATCTGAATAAACTTTTTCAACAATGCTTCCATGTGGCGAAGAAAGTCCGCACTTATACCTCAATTGGTGCAAATCCCGTTTCAGTCGCTTCCACTGCTGTGTCTTTAGCCAAACAAATTTTTGGTGATCTATCAAAACGTAACGCATTATTTATTGGTGCTGGCGAAACTGTTGAACTGGCTGCACAGCATTTAAATTCTGTGGGCGTACACCGTCTTACCATTGCTAATCGTAATGCTAGCCGAGCACAAGCCTTGGCTGATAAATTCAATGGTTATGGGGTTGGGTTGTATTACATCAATGAAGTCTTGCCAGACAGTGATATTGTTATTACTGCCACTTCCAGCACTTTACCAATTCTCGGCAAAGGCTTACTCGAACAATGCATTAAAAAGCGCAAACATAAACCGATTCTTATCATTGATCTCGCCGTACCACGTGATGTAGAACCGGAATGTGGACAGTTAGCTGACATTTACCTCTACAGTGTAGATGACCTCCAACAAGTGATCCAAGAGAATATCCAATCCAGACAGGAAGCTGCGACTGAAGCAGAGTCCATCATCAAAGATGAATTGGAGGAATTCCAATTACAGCTGCGTGGACAGAATGCAACAGACATCATTCGTGACTACCGCCAGCAAGCCGAGGCGCATAAACAAGAAGCGCTTGAGAAAGCTCTCAAAATACTTCAACAAGGGAAAAGCCCAGAACAGGCACTGCAATTGTTAGCCAACTCATTAGTCAATAAAATGTTACATACACCAACAGAGGCGCTTAAATCTGCCAGTGCTGAGGAACAACAGGCCTTGATAGAAACGGCCAAGACCATATTAGGCCTAAGCAAAAATTAAAACATAAGCAAGAATCATGAAACAATCCATCATTTCAAAGCTCGAGTCACTTGCTGATCGCTATCAAGAAATCGCCGGTCTGCTAGCCGAACCTGATGTAATTGCAGACCAAAATAAGTTTCGTAAATTTTCTATGGAATACGCTCAATTAGAACCCGTAGTTAAAGCCTTCAACCAATTTACACAAGCTGAAGATGATTTGAATACGGCCAGAGAGCTACTCAATGATGATGACCACAGTGTGCAGGAAATGGCACAACAAGAAATTGCTGAGTTAACTCAACAACAAGCCGAGCTAGAATTAGAATTACAAAAATTATTGCTACCTAAAGATCCACTTGATAGCAGTAATGTCTTCATTGAGATCCGAGCAGGCACTGGTGGAGATGAAGCAGCTATTTTTGCTGGTGATCTATACCGAATGTATACACGCTACGCTGAACAAAAGCGATGGACTATTGAAACCATTAGTACCAACGAAGGTGAACATGGTGGTTATCGTGAAGTAATTGCCAGAATTGTTGGCCATGGCGCTTACTCACTCTTAAAGTTTGAATCTGGCGCCCATCGTGTGCAACGTGTCCCTGAAACAGAATCTCAAGGGCGTGTGCATACCTCTGCGGCCACGGTCGCCATCCTACCTGAAGCCGATGAAATTGAAGATATTGATATCAACCCTGCTGATCTACGCATAGATACTTTTCGTGCCTCAGGGGCAGGTGGTCAACATGTTAACAAAACCGATTCGGCTATCCGCCTCACTCATCTTCCCACCGGCGTTGTCGTAGAATGCCAAGATGAACGCTCACAACATAAAAACAAGGCACGTGCAATGTCTTTGCTTAAAGCACGTTTGTTAGATGCAGAACAATCCAAACAATCTGCGGAACAAGCAGCTGCGCGTAAAAGTTTAGTGGGCAGTGGCGATCGATCAGAAAGAATACGTACTTATAACTTCCCTCAAGGTCGTATGACAGATCATCGTATCAATTTAACGCTATATAAATTAGATGAGTTAATGCAGGGTAACCTAAGCCAAGTCATCGACCCACTGATTAATGAATATCAAGCCGAGCAACTCGCTTCTTTAAATGAAAACTAATCAATGATGACGCACGACCATACTGTGAGTTTATCTTGAATCTCGATCAAGACTTAACTATAGAGCAGGCCATCGCCTATGCACGCGAGTATTTAGACGCCCAGTTGCATCAACCAGACACACCACTAGAAACTTCTGCTAGCGATATCGTGAGTGAAATTTATTTGCTATTGCAAAATATCACCAATTGCAGCAAAGCCACTTTAATCGCCCATCCAGAAACACAACTTAGTGCCACACAAAAAAAACAATTTCTCAATTACCTAGCGCGCCGAGATGAGGGAGAACCCATTGCTTACATAACTGAGCAACGTGCATTCTGGACACTGGACCTCAAAGTCACCAAAGGCGTGCTAATTCCTCGCCCCGACACCGAATTAATTATAGAAACCGCTATTCCACTATTAAAAAATAATCCACACGCGCATATTCTCGATCTCGGCACCGGGAGTGGCTGTATTGCATTGGCACTGGCCAAAGAATTCCCTGAATCACATATTATCGCTTGTGATATTTCTGCCACTTGTATCGACATAGCCAAACACAATGCTCTTACTCACAACATCCATAATGTGTACTTCATGCGCAGTCATTGGTTCAGTGAAATCCATGGTAAACAGTTTGATTTAATCGTGAGCAATCCCCCCTACATCAGTGAGGATGATGCATATATTGATGAGGAGGTGGAAGCCTATGAACCTGATATCGCACTATTCTCTGAACAAAATGGCTATGCGGATTTATTTCATATCATTGAAAATGCGCCCGCCTTTTTAAGAGCCGATGCCACATTAATTTTAGAACACGGCTTTCAACAAGCGGAAACAGTACGCATGCATATGCGTGAAAATGGTTATACTGATATACAAAGCCATTGCGATTTGCAATTACATGAGAGAATTACCTGTGGCAACCATAGAGATTAAGCATGAATACCAATCAAATAGAAAGGGACAGCGATGGGTTCTTATTAGACCCTGAGGATTGGGATAGAGACATTGCGCAAGTCATTGCCGATGAATATCAATTGACGCTCACTAAAGCCCACTGGCAAGTGATAGAGATAATACGATTTTGTTTTGAACAAAGCGGCATAGTTCCAGAGTTGAGAACCATACTCAAGCATCTTAAGCTTGAGCTGGGGAAAGATACCGCAACACGTAAATATATTTATAGTTTGTTTCCCTACGGTTATGGTCAACAAGGCTGTAAAATCGCTGGTATGCGCAAACCACTTAAACTATGGCTAGACTTATAGCTTAATTCCGTTAACTAGTACCGCTAACTATTACCCTATTAAGTCCTGCTAATGATCAACAAACATCTAACAACCACAATGATCATGCCTACAAAAAAACACCTTTGTTGTTGCCTCATCGCCGCCCTCATCACCATCCTGAGCGCTTGCGCAAGTGCACCGCCCACGAACCCTCATGCCCACCATCAAACAGCAAAAAATTCATACTATGCACAAGGATGGGGGGCCACTTCTTGTCAGCAATTGAGCATTGATTTATCCACTCAACAATTGACAGGACAACAAGCCGCTGCCAATCGATATCTTTATCAGGCATGGATTAGTGGGTTTATTTCTGGCGTGAATTATGCGGATATGACGGTCTATGATATTTCTGGTGACACCAGCTCAGAGCTAACATTAGCGTGGATAGAACAGCATTGTCAGCGCGCACCCAATGATTCTGTGCCCAGTGCATTACATCAATTAATGCAGAATTGGCAAACCACTGGACAGACTAACAAACAATAAAAAACGTCATGAATACATGGACCAAAGCGTCTAAAAACCGCAACGATACTGATTTAATTATCGTCACTACGAGAACGTTTTGTTACAAATCCTTGACCATTTTTTCACACTCCGTGAGCATTGCACCGCGCGCTTCATCATCGACCATCGTCACCGAATAAAACACTCGATCAACAATATCCGTGATACCACAAAAAGCCAATGTGCCTTCAGTGGTGCTCTTAGTTAATTGATCAGCATTTTTACCAAAGTCTTCTTTAGTACCTCCTGCTGTCACAATGCCCATTGCACGCTTACCCTTAAGCACTCCATGCAAGCC
>CAZKDD010000036.1:0-8608 GCA_964551535.1 uncultured Thiotrichales bacterium
CTGCAACAATCATTGATCAAATTGCAATGTGGTTATTGATAGTGGCACGTGTAACAGCAAAACGCTCAGCAAGTAACTGCCCCGATACATACTCTTCATGACTCAAACTTTTTATGAGTTTGCTCATTGTTAACATGATAATGTCAAGCCCTGTGTGATCATTGAGTTCAATAGCCACTATACTATTTATCAAAATCTTATTCTCAGAGTGTTGCCCGCAGACTCCTTTTTACAAGTGCATGCAATTAAAGCCAGTTTTCAATATTTTAAAATCTGCGAGTTTGGTCATTGAACAGGGTTGCCTAACTTTCCAGGTAAAAAATAGCGGCTTTCTAAACCTCCATAGTGCACATATTCATCACAGCTCGATGGAATATCAACATACCGACATGATATTGCTCATAAAATCAGCCTATTATTGACAAACATGCCTTATAATCTCCATCACAATTTATTTGAATACTGCCACCATGAGCGAAGATAACTCACAACCCTCGAACAATTTTATCCGCACTCGCATCAAATCAGATCTCAGCGACTCGCAGACAGGCTTAAAAACACGTTTTCCACCCGAGCCCAATGGCTACTTACACATTGGCCATGCTAAATCCATTTGCCTCAATTTTGGTGTTGCTGAAGAATTTTCAGGAACCTGTAATTTACGTTTTGATGACACCAACCCAGACAAAGAAAATGATCAATATGTTCACGCTATTAAAGAAGATGTGGAATGGCTGGGATTTAAGTGGGAACGCCTAGAATTTGCCTCAAATTACTTCGAGCAGCTGTATCAATACGCCCAACAACTTATTCGTGATGGTCATGCTTATGTGTGTGATTTAAATGCCGAGCAAGTAAGAGAGTATCGTGGCACACTCACCGATGCAGGCCAAGACAGCCCTTATCGAGAACGCAGTGTGGAGGAAAATTTAGCACTATTTAAACGCATGCGTGCAGGTGAATTCAAAGAGGGTGCATGTGTATTGAGAGCAAAAATTGACATGGCCTCTCCAAATATTAATTTAAGAGATCCTGCCTTATATCGTATTAAACATTCTAACCATCATCGCACCGGAAACGCTTGGTGTATTTATCCAATGTATGACTATGCACATTGCGTTTCTGATGCAATCGAAGGCATAACCCACTCACTATGCACGCTGGAATTTGAAGATCATCGTCCATTATATGATTGGATACTCGATACTTTAAAAACACCAAACCACCCTCAGCAAATTGAATTTGCTCGCTTGTCTCTGGATTACACCGTCACCAGTAAACGCAAATTATTACAACTGGTGGAAGAAGGCCATGTTGATGCATGGGATGATCCACGTATGCCAACCATATCCGGACTGCGTCGACGGGGATTCCCACCTATGGCTATTAAAGACTTTTGTGAACGTATTGGAGTGACTAAGAAAGATTCACAAATTGATATAGGAGTATTAGAAAATTGTGTGCGCGAAGCGCTAGATCATGATGCTACCAGGGTCATGTGTGTTCTCGATCCAATTAAAGTGATCATAGAAAATTATCCTGAGGGCGAGAGTGAGAATTTAGATGTATCAAATCATCCTAAACGCCCAGAACTAGGACGTAGGGAATTACCATTTTCACGTGAGATATACATCGAGCGTGACGATTTTATGGAGCACCCAGAGAAAAAGTTTTTTCGTCTAGCTCCTGGCAAAGAAGTGCGTTTACGATTTGCCTATTGCATAACCTGCACGCAGGTCATCAAGAACGCTGATGGTGTTATAACTGAACTACGCTGTACTTATGACCCACTCACTAAAGGCGGTAAAACTGGTGACGGGCGTAAAGTGAAAGGAATAATACATTGGGTATCTTGCGCTCATAGCATCCCAGTACAGGTTAATCTTTACGATCGACTTTTTAATGTGCCCAATCCAGCAGCAGAAAGTAACTTTCTAGACAATATTAATCCTGAGTCTTTAATTACACTAACAGCTTGCCGTGCTGAGATGAGTTTGCAAAATAGTTTGAGTACACAGGCTTATCAATTTGAACGTTGCGGCTATTTCTGTCGCGATAATGGCCATAATACAGAAGACAAGCTGGTATTTAACCGCACCGTGACTTTGCGTGACACATGGGCAAAGATCAGCGGCAAGTAGCACATACTGCAAAAAATTCTGCGGTGATTTTCTGAACGATGATGAATTCGACAATCACATCATTGTTGATTAAGAATATGAACGGCGTGCTCTATCCACACTTGACACTTATCAGCCTCAGGGACCGCCACACTGCGCGGCTGGTTCAAATTAGTTTTAGACAGCTTCTCATGTAGTCTTTGAGGTTTCTGCTGCGAAAGATCAAACAAACTATATATCTCAGTGGCCTCCAGCAAATTTGCATCATCTGCTTCGATGTTCGCCACTCTCAAAAGATCGGCGATAGACACCCAGCGCTGAATGACAAAATCCTCTACCGCGATATCTGACGCGAGTTGATAAATAGCGTCTTCGTTGGCACATTGATTAAATAATTGTTTCGTCGTTGTAACGCCTAGCTCATGCAACTTACTTAATGTTGAAGGTTCTATGTCATCGATAACAGTCAATGGATAATCATCCTGCCAGTCTTCGCCAGCCCCGCTATCCGGTATCATTTGCAGCTGCTCAATTTTATCAAGCAAACGTTGTTGCTCTAATTGCATTTGTTGCAGTGACTGTTGGTAATGCTCTCTGGCAGCTTGTTCATCTTTATTGGCCCTCGCAGAGCGAATCAACCACCCATAAACTGCCCCGATCAGAAATGCTATCAGCATGTAGATTGATATTTGTTGAATCAAATAATCCATTACGCTATTCCTTATTAATCCGTGGGATGTTATGTGATGATTAAATTAAACAAGATGCTAAAACTAACTTATGGTTTTGACATTGGGTCAGCAACCGCTATTTCAATGACACCCGGCACTCCTCGCACTAGATCCTTAATAGTTTGCAACGATTGTTGAGCCTGTGTGTCTACATATAAGATGACACGACGCCCATCCATGATGACCTGTATATTGTTTGAAATATTAGACTCTAGCTGAGAAATATCTGACAGCACAGCATCATGAATATCAGATTGTATGCGTTGTGCTTGTGAAGTGGCGACTACATAACATAAAGCACTAAATAGCAACGCATGCACTAATGTAAGCATTACAATCCGCATAGTGATTAAAACTAAACGCGCTTACAACTTGGTAGGATTAGGTGCATCCCCATATACTTCTTGAGGATCGAAAACTTTCTCGCTCTCATGATATTTCAGTTTCAGTGACTCTCCAGACGCGCTACCACCCAATGGGATTGAACGATAGAAACATGAACGATAACCCACATGACAACTAGCACCGCCTGCTACCTCAACTCGTAACCAAACCGTATCCTGATCGTCGTCGATGCGCATCTCAACGACCTTTTGCACAAGACCACTTGTTGCGCCTTTATGCCATAAGCATTCTCTACTCCGACTCCAGTAATGAGCCTCCGCAGTTTCGACGGTTTTTTCAAAAGCTTCTTGATTCATGTAGCCCATCATAAGTAGTTCTCCTGAACTAATGTCAGTGGTGACTACGGGTATGAGCCCATTTTCGTCAAACTTAGGCGCTAACTCATCGCCTTCTTCTACTTGTTCAACGCTATCTCGTGTTGCAAACATATTCTCTACATAATTAGTGTCTTGGGTGGTAGCGGATTATACCATCACTAGAGTTGAGTGCACGCAAGTTGTATGCGATTTACCGATTTAGTTAGAAAGGATTCCAGGTTTTCTCAGGCGTGATTTTCATGTAGCCAACATTAGCCCCAGCACGCCATCCCACACCCACTCTGATGGGTGCCAAGATAATTCCATTACGTTGAAGATAATTGACCCCAACACCACCAACGAAATAGAGACTTCCATCAACCCCTGGATATCTCATATATACGGCTTCAGCGCTGGGCAGATGGTATACCAATGTAAACACTTTAGCGGCATTGCCACCCCAATCAAAACCCACCGATGGCCCTTGCCAATGCACTGCCTGACTATAGCCATTTTTCAAAAACAGCTCACCATCACCGTATCTAAGACCTAAAACCCAGGCCCCCGAGGCCTCCTGACCCTTAATGTAACCAGCCGGCTCTCCATGATCTTCAAACACTTTTTCTATCACAGACGCCAAGCCTTCAGCTCCAGAGCCAAGATAATCACTGGCCTCGGTTAGGATAGTTTCCTGATCATAAGTGTCATCAGCAAATACATGGGTTGAAAAAGCCAAAATGAGACCAAAAATTAGTGCAGGAAATGGTGCAGACATGCTAGTTACTCCAGCTAGATAATTGAAAACACAGCGAACAATGCTGAGTGTATATTTGTGACCGTTGAAATGAAATATAGTTTTCACCTAAATATATAGTTTACAGACCAAATATTAGTCGCTTTAGGTCAAAAACATCATTTTCATTGAATGCATCAACATCAATCTGATTCCCTGCCGAGTAACATTCTTTGCCAAAATCCTCGTAAATAAATTTATGGCTAGTACGTTCCACGACAGTTTGTGCCTGATGTTTTTTTAATCCGCCTTTGAGCAAATAATTCAAATACACAGCTTCAGCGTCTAGACCATGTCCATTAGCCATTGCCACACATACACCGTAAGTAAACACCGACATTTTGCGCCGCACTAAAATTTCATCTTTAATCTGATCTGGTGTGATCTCATACGTCAAAGCGGTGATGATGTTGTGCAATCTCTCTGTGGCTTGGTTAATATTCATAATGCTTTGTTGCTAGTGTACTCACATATCCTCTAACTCTGTCCATCTTAGCATTGCTTGATCGAGTTCGTTCTGTTTTGCTGACAATAACTCTAATACATCACGTGTTTCAGTGAAATCTTGATCATAAAACTCTGGCTGAGCAATTTGACCCTGTAAAAAAACAATCTCTTTCTCTAGCTTATCTATGTTAGCAGGCAACTCATCAAGTTCACGTTGGAGTTTATAGCTCAGCTTTTTCTGTTTGCTACTGCCGTCCTCTCTAATTCTTGGCTGCGGTTGCTTTCTCAGTTCTTGAGGGTTATCAGACTCTGCAAGTATCTTACCACGCTTAGCCCAATCGCTATATCCACCCAGATACTCAGTGACCTTTCCGCCTTGTTCAAAAACCAACACACTAGTGACAACATTGTCTAGAAAGTTTCTGTCATGACTGACAATAATTAATGTGCCGGCATAGTCGACCAAGCGTGATTCAAGCACTTCCAGCATTTCCACATCAAGGTCATTAGTTGGCTCATCGAGCACTAACAAGTTTGCCGGTGAAGTAAAAAGCTTGGCTAACGCGACGCGATTTTTTTCACCTCCTGATAGTGCTCTAACAGGTGTCATCGCTCTTTTAGGTGCGAATAAGAAATTTTTCAAATAACCAATCACATGACGCTGTTTGCCATTAAGCTCGATATAGTCCTTACCATCACCCACATTTTGGGCAATCGTCTTATCCATATCTAAATCACGAAGCACTTGATCAAAATAAGCGATTTGTAGGTTAGTGCCTAATTTAACCGTACCTTGATCCGGCTCTATCATGCCCAGCAATATCTTCAAAAGCGTGCTTTTCCCAACACCATTGTTACCAATTAAACCAATGCGATCACCTCGCATTACTTTGAGGTTTAATTTTTCCATCAACTTCTTATCCCCATAACCATGGGTAATATTTCTTGCTGTGATCACCTTACGACCGGAAGCTTCGCCATTTTCAATATCTATACGCGCTTTACCTTGCACTTTGATACGCTTAGATCTCTCTTCACGCATTGCCATCAATGATCTTACACGCCCTTCATTACGTGTTCGGCGCGCTTTAATCCCTTGCCGAATCCACTCCTCTTCTTGAGCGAGCTTTTTATCGAATAAAGCATTTTGAGTGCGCTCCTCCTCAAGAGCTTTTTCTTTCAAATGAAGATAATTGTTGTAAGTGCCAGGCCAGCTAATTAATTGGCCACGATCAATTTCAACAATTCTGGTAGCTAGTTTTTGCAGAAAAATCCTATCATGAGTAATAAAAATCACCCCGCCAGCAAATGAGCGCACTCGGTGTTCCAACCACTCAATAGTAGAAATATCTAAATGGTTAGTTGGTTCATCCAATAATAATAAGTCTGGTTCCGATACCAGTGCTTTACCCAAAGATACACGCCTACGCCAGCCACCTGACAGATCCTCTAGTTTACTATCTGCTGGCAATTCCAACTGCGATAAAACCGTGTCAACTTGTTGATCAATATTCCATATTCCGCTGCTATCAATCTGCTGTTGCAGATCCTCTAACTGCTTCATCTCATGATTATTGAGAGTAGAATTGGATAGTTCATAATATCGATTGAGTAATTGCTGTTGCTCACTCATGCCCGCGGTCACAATTTCTCTCACGGTCTTTCCTGATGTCGATAACAGTGTTTGTTCTAGCTGACTGATCCTCAAATGTTTGCGCTTTTGTATATCACCATGATCAGGTTGATATTCATTGGTTAAGAGCTTCAATAAGGAAGATTTGCCCGCGCCATTGCGCCCAATCAGACACACTCGTTCTTTAGGATCGATAGAAAAATTTGCCTCTTTAAGAATTGGAGTATCACCAAATTCGAGTGAGACATCTTGAACACGCAATAAGTACATTTACGCTCTGGTGTCGGATTGATTTACTGTACAAATAGAAACATAGTCACAAATTTACCATTCATACTGGGCAACAACAGTATAATACTTATAGTTAGTTATTTGAATTTCTTAACCCAAAATTATTATGCGCATAATTCGTTTTCTTTTAGGTCGACTGATTTTGATGATCAATAGGATCACTCTGCCAAAACCTATTCAAAGACCTCAACAACAGCAAAAACAACTGGATGATCTTACTCGTCACTTATATGTTTATGAAATGCTGGCTTGTCCATTTTGCGTCAAAGTGCGACGTGAAATACACCGACTAGGACTCAACATCGAAACCATCAATGTTAAACAATCAAAACGTGAGATGGATCGGTTAGTCAACGAAGGAGGCAAATTCCAAGTTCCTTGTTTAAGAATAGACCCTCCATTTAAACCTGACAGCATAAAAAACACTGACAAAAGCAACGATGATCAAGCCTACAAATGGCTGTATGAATCTGATCAAATCATAGAACATATCCAAATGCTGGCAGACGCATCACAAAGCACCTAAATCAGATCATGTCAGTGGTGACAGTGCGTACACTGATTGTTTGATTTAAAACATCATGACATAAAAAAACCCCACATCAACTTTTTGATGCAGGGTTTCTAAATCAGATTAGAGTACAGCTAAGAAGCGTTTTCTTTGCGCTCTTTAGCTTCTTTAATCACCTGCTCAGCGACATTATTAGGACACGCGTTGTAATGTGAAAACTCCATCGAGAATTGACCACGACCTGATGTCATTGTGCGTAAATCACCGATATAACCAAACATCTCGGCCAAAGGCACTTCACCTTTAATGCGAACTGCAGTCACTGTGGGTTCCTGTGATTTGATCATGCCACGACGACGGTTTAAGTCACCAATCACATCACCGACATGATCTTCTGGAGTGAAAACGTCGACTTTCATAATTGGCTCCATCAGCTGCGGTCCCGCTTTTGGCATACTTTGTCGATAACCGCCCTTCGCGGCCAACTCAAATGCGATTGCGGATGAATCCACCGGATGGAAAGCACCGTCCATGAGCGTGATAGAGATATCCTCGACAGGATATCCAGCAAGCACACCCTCAGCCATCATCATCTTAAAACCTTTCTCAATGGCCGGCCAGAATTCACGAGGTACGTTTCCACCTGTAACTTTTGACTCAAATGACCAACCGCTTCCGACCTCACCAGGCTCAACGATATAATCGATCTTACCGAATTGACCCGAACCACCAGACTGCTTCTTGTGTGTGTAGCTGTCCTCTAAACGCTGAGTAATGGTTTCACGGTAAGCTACTTGCGGTTTACCGACGACCACTTCTACGTTGTGAGTACGCTTCAGAATATCGATCTTGATATCAAGATGAAGCTCGCCCATACCCATAAGAATAGTCTCTCCACTCTCCTCGTCTGTCGACACTAAGAAAGATGGATCCTCTGCAATCATCTTGCCCAAGGCGACGCCAAGCTTTTCAGAGGCGGCTTTATCTTTCGGCGCGACTGCCATAGAAATCACTGGATCAGGGAATACCATAGGCTCAAGTGTTGCTGGGTTATTTGGATCACATAGAGTATGACCGGTTTGAACATTCTTCATACCCAAAATAGCAACGATGTCGCCGGCTTGAGCGGAGTCCAACTCTTCACGAGAGTCTGCATGCATTTCTACAATACGACCAATACGCTCAGTTTTTCCGGTGAAGGTATTTAACACAGTCATACCTTTTTCCAGCTTGCCGGAATAAACTCGTATGAATGTAAGTGCACCATATCGATCATCCATAATCTTAAATGCAAGAGCACGCAGTGGCTTATTAACATCTACTTCTGCTAACTCACCGGTTTCATTACCCTCAAGATCGACCTCAGGTTGAGGCTTAACTT
>CAZKDD010000037.1:0-8562 GCA_964551535.1 uncultured Thiotrichales bacterium
ACATTATGTCTAAGCCTACAGATGATCAACAACTGCCTAACCAGACATTGAAGATTGCCGACTACGAGTTTCAATCTCGCTTGCTTGTGGGCACAGGAAAATATCGAGATTTTCAACAAACACGCGCAGCAATAAAAGCCAGTGGCGCGGAAATTGTCACGGTTGCATTGCGAAGAACCAATATCGGGCAAGATCCTGGACAGGATAACCTGCTTGATTACATCCCGATGGATGAATTTACTCTGTTACCGAATACCGCAGGCTGCTTCAATTGTGAAGACGCCATCAGAGTATGTCATTTAGGGCGTGAACTCTTAGATGGACACAATTTAGTTAAGCTAGAAGTATTAGCAGATCAAAAAACCCTATTGCCAAATGTTATTGAAACACTCAGAGCCGCAGAAATATTAGTCAAAGAGCAGTTTGAAGTGATGGTCTACACCAACGATGATCCGATCGTGGCTAAACAGCTAGAGGAGCTGGGTTGTGTGGCGGTAATGCCATTAGCGGCACCGATTGGCTCTGGCCTAGGCATTCAGAATCCTTATAACATCCTCACTATTATAGAAAATGCACAGGTGCCGATTTTGGTTGATGCCGGAGTCGGTACTGCTTCAGATGCTGCAATAGCCATGGAGCTGGGTTGTGATGGTGTGTTAATGAATACAGCGATCGCGCAAGCACAAGACCCTGTCATGATGGCTAGCGCTATGAATTATGCGATTCAGGCTGGGCGCATGGCTTACTGTGCGGGGCGCATGCCTAAACGACGATTCGCATCGGCCTCGTCACCGCTTGGGGACACCATCAGTTCATAGCAGATGTCGGCGGCTAATCTTAAACGAACTATACGCAGCTTTGTGATACGTGAGGGGCGATTCACTGAGGCTCAAAAGCGAGCGCTGCAAGAATACTGGCCGCGATATGGCATAGATGCAGATATTCCTGATCATAGTGACTTGAATCACTATTTTGATCACAAACAGCCGCTTATTTGTGATGTCGGTTTTGGTGCTGGTGACTCTTTACTGTCTCTAGCGCAACAAAAGCCTGACTATAATTTTGTTGGTATTGAAGTCTATCGTCCTGGCATAGGTGCTGTGCTAAACAAAATACACAAACTCGAAATAACTAATATTCGTATAGTGAATGCCGATGCCATTGAGTTTATAGATAAAAAAATAAGGCATGATCAGTTGGCTGGGATGATGGTGTGGTTTCCAGATCCATGGCCTAAACAGAAACACAAGAAACGTCGCTTAATTCAAAAAGAGTTTCTTGAGGTGGTCGTTAAAAGTATGCAAAAAGAGGCAATATTACACCTCGCAAGTGATTGGCAACCATACATTAAGTTCATGCAAGCTCAAGCGTTGCAATTGCCAAATCTGTTAGAACAACTTGATGTGCAAATACATCCCTTGGGACTACAGCGTCCGCCAACACGTTTCGAACAAAGAGGGATACGTAAAGGTCATGAGGTCAGTGACTTATTTTATCGCATCACAAAATAAGTCAGCAGCGCTTAATTATTTAGCAGTGACCGCGGTGCATATAGGGCACTTTGATTCTGCATCACAAGGTTCTATTTTTTCTAGTGCGAATCGAATGGCTTGTTGTTCTGTATGATGGAAGTGATCTAACCAGGCATCACTGGCGAAACCTGTTTTTAAGAATATATCCATCACTTGTTTCTTAGTTCGACAGAATAAGAATTCTATATTCAAACTATGCAAGCGGACGGCAAGTTGATGCAGCATTTCCTCACCCGTAGCATCAATTTCATTTATGCCCTCGGCATCAATAATTATGAAGTTTAAGTCAGGCTTGGCAGCGACACGTTCTAAGACCTTTTCTTCAAAGTACCCTGTGTTGGCAAAGAACAATGGTCCATCAAATCGAATGATGGACATTTTGGGACAGGTTTGAAGGATATTAGCTTCTGCATCTGCGAGTGTGCCGTCTTTACGGAATGAGAGTATGCAAATGCGTGGTCGCATAGTGCGATAGATATACAGAGCCATCGATAGAACCACACCGACCAATATACTCTGTTCTAAATGAGGCGCTAGGGCGAGTGTAAGTAAGAAAGTAATAATCGACACAATAGCATCGTGTTTTTGCACTTTCCATGCATACTTAATGGGCTTAAATTTAATTAGATTAAATACTGCCAAAATAATGACAGCTGCCAAGGTTGGCTGAGGCAGATGATAAAGCAATGGAGTTAAGAACAGCAAAGTCAACATAACGACTATGCCGCTTGCGATGGCGGCAAAACCCGTTTTTGCGCCCGCGCTAAGGTTGATAGCAGAGCGTGAGAATGAACCGGAAACAGCATATCCTTGAAATAAACTGGCCGTGATATTGGCCAGTCCCTGCCCGACCAATCCTTGGTTGGCATCCAGTCGTTGGCGAGTTTGAGCAGCAATAGCTTTAGCTACGGAAATGGCTTCAGTAAAACCAATTAAGCCAATAGTGATTGCACTGATAATAAGTTGTGAGGCGATTTCAAGGTCGATTTCTGGTAAAGAAAATGCGGGCAACCCCTGTGGTACAGTGCCTACGACTTTGCCACCAGACTCCTCGAATTTGAGTAACCAGGAGGCTACGGTGGTGAGAGCAACCGCGGCTAACACGCTAGGAATTTTTGGTGCGTATTTTTTTAACACCACCATGATAACGATAGCACTGATACCAAACGCTAAGGTTGGTAGATGGGTATTTTGTGAAGCAGCCTCTAAAGTACGCATTACGGTTTCGTAATGATGTTCCGAACGTTCAGCAGTAACACCAAAGATTTTGCCTAACTGCGAGGTGGCAATAATGATTGCGGCCCCATTGGTAAAGCCGACCACCACGGGGTGTGAGAGAAAATCAACGAAGAATCCCAGTTGCAGTAAACCGAGTGATAATTGGAAAATTCCTACCATTAACGCCAGCATGATTGCATACGCGGCATAATTAGCAGGATCAGTTGCTAATGGAGCCAATGCAGACGCTGTTAGCAGTGATACAACAGCAACCGGCCCGGTATGAACTTGGCGCGAAGAACCGAATAAAGAGGCCACCATGACCGGCAAAAAAGAGGCATACAAGCCATAGTATGCGGGCAAGCCAGCTAATTGTGCGTAAGCCATAGATTGTGGCACTAATACTAATGCTACAGATATCCCCGCGATTAAATCTGCACGTAATACATTGGGATCTTTGAGTTCACCGATCCAGGCACGAAAAGGCAAGATACGTTGAAGTAAGCGTTGGGCAATCACATTTAATGAATTCAATGCAGCATCCTTTCTAAAAAATTATGACTATATTTGCTAGCAGACTTACTTGACCCAAGACGGTAAGTGTCAGTATTAGGACTATATTAAGGGCGAGCATATTAGCATATTCTTATTGATTATGGGCTGAAATATGCATTGAAGAACAGGTGATCTGAATTAAGTGATTGCTGCCAACAGAGATGCCGCTGGATCACAGCATCACATTAGACGTGCAGATTTTGCTTAATTTCACTCACGGCAGTCTTTAACCAATCTGCATAGCGTTGCCGACATTCATCAGATGAGAGCTTATCAGTGTCAATGACCGGGCCAATGGTTAAGTGAATGGTGCCTGGCGTTTTGAGGAATCCTCTTCTTGGCCAAAGACGACCAGAATCATGCGCTACGGGTAAAATATTTACTTTGGCTTGTTTGGCTAACATGAAGCCACCCGCTTTTAAGGGTCGTTGTTCGCCATAAGGAATACGAGTGCCCTCTGGAAAGATTAAAATATAACGACCTAATCGTAATTTTTCACGGCCATCTTTGACTAGCTGTTTAAGCGCACGCTTCCCTTGTTGACGATTGAGTGCAATAGGTTGTGTAGAGGCAATGCCCCAACCAAAGAATGGCACTAACAGTAATTCTTTTTTGATCACCCAGGTGAGTGTTGGGAAGATTGAAGGGTAAGCCAGTGTTTCCCATGTTGATTGATGATTTGACATGATCACACAGGGTTGATCAGGAATATTCTCTAGACCGGTAATTTCATAACGGATGCCACAAATGACACGGGCGCAAGTCACATTGAATGTGCACCATGAAGAGACTATGGCAAAACAAATATGATATGGAAATAACCGTGCGATGATACAAGGGATCACCCATAGGCAGGTTGCTACAGTCATGATCACTGTAAACAAAGCTGAACGGATAATTTGTATCATAGTTATTTATTCCTCTAGTAATGAATCGACGGCGGCATATAAATTATCATAGATCGGCACTTGAGCGGGGACTGAATGATTATCCAAAGTCGTCTGCCCATTGCCTGTTCTTACCATGATGGGTAGTGCTCCTGCATTGAGTGCAGCTTGCACATCTTTAAGCGTGTCGCCGATGAATGGTGTGATGCTCAGATCAATATTGGCACGCTCGCTAATATCGAGTAATAAGCCGGGTTCGGGTTTGCGTTCTGGACCGTCTAAATAGGGGCAGAAGAAAAAGCCGTCAATATGGCCACCGAGCAATTCAACCTGTTGGGCAAGACTATGGTGGATAGAAAATAATGTCGCATAATCAAACAATTTTTTTGCCAAACCCGATTGGTTGCTAGCAATAAACACTTTCAAACCCGCTTGACTGAGACGTGCGATGGCATCCAGACTGCCTTCGATTGGGCAACACTCTTGTGGACTCTTCACATAGTCCGGACGAATATGATTGATTACACCATCTCGATCAACAATGACTGCTTGCATAATCTTTATTAGAAGGAAAACTTTTAGCTTTGAATGAGCGAGATATCCGCAGTCGCAGTAAAAGCTTGATTCACTTTTTGCAACAAAGCGATACGGTTATTACGCACAGCTATATTTTCATCCATGACCATGACCTCTTCAAAGAAGCGATCGATACTGGGACGTAATTTTGCCAAAGTGGTGAGTGCTTGGCTGTATTGACCGTCATCAAACATAGGAGCAACTTCATTCTCAAGGGTGATGATTTGTTGATAAAGCATTTTTTCAGCTTCTTCACAAAACAACTTCATATCAATGACAGGTTCAGATTGATGATGAGTTTTTTTAAGAATATTGGCTATACGCTTATTGGCAGTGGCCAGACTGGTTGACTCTTCAAGTGCTTGGAACGTGCGTACAGCTTGCACACGTTGATCGAAATCAAACAAGTGTGTGGGTCGCACTGCGCGGACAGATTCAAAGATGTCTTGTTCAATGGTTTGGTCTTGGTAATAGGCGCGCATGCGTTCCATAATGTACTCAAAAACTTCATCCACAGCTGTTTCTACTGCTAACTTAGACTGGAGCAACTCTCCTGCATGGTGTAACAGTTGTGTTAAATCGAAGTTCATCTTGGTTTCGATTGATAGGCGCACAATAGCAATGGCTGCTCGTCTGAGTGCATAAGGATCTTTCACGCCAGTGGGTTTTTTGCCAGTGGCAAAAATTCCCACCAAGGTATCTATGCGATCACAGATGGCTACTACTTTACCAGCCATGGTAGCGGGCAAGGCCCCGCCTGAGTAAAGCGGTAAATAGTGCTCTTCAATAGCAACACACACTTCTGCATCCTCACCATCGTGGCTTGCATAATAGCGCCCCATAGTTCCTTGTAGTTTGGGAAACTCATTCACCATATCGGTGAGCAAATCATTTTTGCATAGTTGAGCGGCTCTTACCGATGCTTGCTCATTTATCTTCAGCATCGTGCATAACTGTGTTGCTAATTGAGTGACACGCTCAGATTTTTCTTGTAAGGAGCCCAATTGTTTTTCAAACAATATACCGTTCAAGTCTTGTGAGCGATCACTTAGAGGTCTATTTTTGTCACGTTCCCAGAAAAATTCTGCATCTTCAAAACGTGGCTTGATGACTCGTTCATTACCTTGTTTGATGGTTTCAGGGCATGAACTTTCGATGTTGGCGATAGTAATAAAATAGGCCAGCAAAGAATTATCTTGGGCATTGAAGAGTGGGAAATAACGCTGTGACTCTTGCATGGTCATAACCAACACTTCTTTGGGAATGGATAGAAATTTTTGTGAGAATTCACCGACGACAGCCACGGGCCACTCGACTAGATTGGTGACTTCATCCAACAACGATTGGGGATAATTCAATACGGCATGGTGTTGTTGAGCACATTGTTCTAATTGTTGTTTGATAACAGACTGACGGGTTGCAAAATCAGCGATTACATGAGCGTCTTTTAATGCGTTCTCATAATCATCTGCATGCGCTAGTGATATTTTCCCACTGCTATGAAAGCGATGACCGTAAGTAAAATTAGTGGCCGTGTGTTGTTTGATTTCACAAGCGATGACGCGTGATCCATATAATACACACACCCAGTGTATGGGTCGCACAAATTCAGCGTCACTATCCCCCCAACGCATCGGTCTAGGAATGGGGAGTTTTTTAAGGCTGTGTTCGATAAACTCTTGCAGCATGTCATCGATGAATTGACCATCAACACAGGATTCAAAATACAACCAAGCGCCCTTCTCGGTCTCTTGGATTTGTAGATCTTCCATTTCTACACCACATGATTTGGCAAATCCTAGAGCAGCTTTGGTGGCTTGCCCCTGCTCATCATAAGCGGCTTTAAGTGCTGGTCCTTTGCGGGTGATTTGTTGCTGTGGTTGTTGTGCACTTAACTGCTTAATCTGCACGCTCAATCGACGCGGAGTAATAAAAGGCAGCACCTCATGATAATCAAAATGAGCTGCATCAAGCTGCTCACTTAATGTTAGCGCAAAACTTTCACTCAAGGATTTTGCTGCATTGGGTGGTAGCTCTTCAGTACCAATCTCAATCAGTAATGTATCTCTATTCATTGTGATTTATTGGTCAGGCTTTTTGATGAGAGGAAAACCCATTTTTTCACGAGTTTCTAAATAAGCGTTGGCTACGGCACGTGCGAGCGTTCTTATTCGAAGAATATATTGCTGACGCTCAGTGACAGAAATTACCTGACGAGCATCTAATAAATTAAATACATGTGAAGCTTTTAGCACCTGTTCATAGCTGGGCAGAGCTAATGCCTGCTCGAGTAGGCGTTGGCACTCTTTTTCACAGTTGCTAAATTCTGCAAATAAAATATCTGTCGCCGCTTGTTCAAAATTATAACTGGATTGTTCAACCTCGTTTTGATGAAAAATATCACCATAACTCAATGCGAAATCATCATGGCTATTCCAGTTCAGATCGAAAATACTCTCTTTACCTTGAAGATACATGGCGAGTCTCTCTAAGCCATAGGTGATCTCTCCTGTCACTGGTTGACAGTTAATTCCTCCAACTTGCTGAAAGTAGGTAAACTGTGAGATTTCCATGCCATTCAACCATACTTCCCAACCCAAGCCCCAGGCACCCAAGGTGGGTGATTCCCAATTATCTTCGACAAAACGAATGTCATGCTCAAGTGGATCTATCCCCAATGTTTGTAGGGATTGTAAGTAAAGTTCCTGTATGTTTTCCGGTGAAGGTTTCAGTACCACTTGAAACTGATAATAGTGCTGACAACGATTGGGGTTATCACCATAGCGTCCATCGGTGGGTCGACGACAGGGTTGAGGATAGGCCGCACGCCATGGTTCGGGGCCGATCGATCGCAAAAATGTTGCGGGATGAAATGTCCCTGCTCCCATTTCTTTGTCATAGGGTTGCATGAGTGCGCATCCTTGGCCTGCCCAAAATTGTTGCAGTGTGAGGATTAGAGATTGAAAGCTGATGGACTCAGTCACGGATTCAGTGCTTAGTAATAACAGCCAAGATTGTAACGCGAAGTTTCCATGATTGGCGGTTTATTTTTAAAAAGTTTTATCGAAGTGATCACTTTGATCCAGTCTGTCATGGGCAACATCAAGCGCATTAGATGGAGAGCTTAGGTTCGCACTAGAATGTGCCGAACTTTTTGTTGAACAATGTTATTATTCTGGTGCAGGAAAAACAGCAGCATGAAATTGCACCATAATAAAGCATTTTTGAAATAAATTGCACTAATAAAGTGCAATTCTGGGGGCTTTTCTGGTTTGGGCGTTCTAAGTCATTGTTTTTATACGGCTTGTTTCTGGCACGCATCATGCTTATAAAAAAGGTACAAACCGCGGTTAACTAATTTAAAACAGGAGTATTCGATGTCCGCAGCAGATGTATTACAAATGATTAAAGATAACGACGTACGCTTCGTCGATTTTCGTTTCACGGACACTCGTGGAAAAGAACAACATGTCACGGTGCCGGCGCATACAGTCGATGAGAGTGTATTCGAAACAGGCAAGATGTTTGATGGATCTTCAATTTGTGGTTGGAAGGGCATCAACGAGTCGGACATGATTCTTATGCCTGAGGCGTCAACCGCAGTATTGGATCCATTTTTCAGTGATCCTACCTTAATTTTACGCTGTGATATTCTCGAGCCAGCCACCATGCAAGGCTATGAGCGTGATCCTCGCTCAGTTGCTAAGCGTGCCGAGGAATATCTTAAAGCCTCTGGGATTGGCGATACCGCATTCTTCGGTCCAGAGCCAGAGTTCTTCATATTCGATGATGTG
>CAZKDD010000038.1:0-8424 GCA_964551535.1 uncultured Thiotrichales bacterium
ACCCTGCGTGGGGTTATGTGACTCCCAAAAAACTTTGAGTAATTGCTGATAAGAGACTATTTCCGGATCAAACACTATTAAGACAACTTCATTATGTCCTGTGCGACCTGTACATACCTCATCATAACTTGGATTTGGAGTGAGTCCCGCAGCATAACCCACCGCAGTAGAGTAAACCCCTTCTAAAGTCCAGAATTTTCTCTCCACGCCCCAAAAACATCCCATACCAAACATTGCATGATGCATATTGGAGGGAAACGGCGGCTGCATGGCATTACCCGTCACATAATGCACAGCAGCTACCGGCATTTTCTCAGAGCGACCAGGCAGTGCCTCCTTAGGCGTTGGCAATCGATGTTTAATGCTGACAAATTCCATGCTTTTTTACACTCCTAAAGATTGAGAGTTTGTAAAGTATTGGCAAAAGTGATGTCAGAAATTTGTTGTACTGACATTTGCCTAATCTCAGCAAGCGCTGAACAACAGTAATGCAGATACTCAGGGCTGTTGCGTTCACCTCTGTGTTGCTGAACCGTCATGTCTGGGGAATCTGTTTCGAGCACTATACTCTCTATCGGCAAATGTTTTGCCAGATGGCGTAAATGAGACGATCTCTCAAAGGTGAGCATACCGCCAAAACCAAACTTGAAATTAGCTTTTAGATAACGTTCTGCTTGTTGCAGACTGCCATTGTACGCGTGCACAATTCCGCCAATCACAGGATATTTTCTCAAAGCAACTAACACTTCCTCATGCGCTTTGCGCACGTGTAGTATCACCGGCAAAGCGTGTTCACAAGCTAATGCCAGTTGCGCCTCCAGAAATTCTTTCTGTTTATCACAGCTAAGAGATCGATCATAAAAATCTAGTCCAATCTCGCCCACAGCACAGGGGCGATAATGAGACAAATAATCGGCAAGCTTAGACAAATGTGGACGCTCATGCGCCTGTATAAACATCGGATGCAAACCCAGCGCATAATGCAGCCCTTGATGCTGCTCACATAGCGCTATCAAGTCATCCCAAGTACTTTGCATGACAGCAGGCACAATAAATTTTTCTACATGATTAGCACGCGCAGCTTGCAAGACTTGTATTCTATCTTGTGAAAACTGTTCAAAATCTATGTGGCAATGACTATCAATTAATTTCATCTATTGTGAGAATAATATATGGTGTAAATGTTAGACAACATTCTATCACTCATACACCATGTCAAATGATCAACAACGCCGTTTTCTGGGCGTACAAAAACTTTACGGCAGCAAAGGCTATGAAAATATACAAGCCAGCCATGTGTGTATTGTCGGTATCGGTGGAGTAGGTTCATGGGTAGCCGAATCTCTCGCCCGCACACATATTGGAGAACTCACTCTAATCGATTTAGATCATATCGCTGAATCGAACATTAACCGACAAATCCACGCTCTTTCAAACACCTTAGGCCAAGCAAAAATCCTAGCCATGGCAAAGCGCATTCAGCAAATTAACCCTGACTGCAAGGTACACTGTATCGATGATCATCTTTCTTGTGAGAATATCATCCAGTATATTTTGCATGATTTTGATTATGTCATTGATTGTTGTGATCAGTTTCGTATCAAGGCCGCCCTAATAGATTATTGTAAAAGCAATAAAATCCATTGCATTACAGTCGGTGGTGCGGGTGGTCGCATTGATCCCAGCCGTATCCAGCTCTCTGATATGACGCGTTCAGAGGGAGATGCACTTCTCTCCAAGACACGTAAGCAACTACGTACCCAACACGGCTTCAGTCGAAACTTAAAACGTCGTTTCGATATTCCCTGCGTATTCTCAACAGAGACATTACGCTATCCTGATAACCAAGGCGAAATAACCATGCAAAAATCTGAAAATCACTCGCCCTCTGGCCTTAGCTGCGCGGATGGTTTTGGTTCTCTATGTGCAGTAACCAGCACTTTTGGCATGCTCGCCAGTGCTTATGTTTTACAGCGACTGGCGCATAAAAACCGCCATTAAAAGCTACATTTTATTCGCGTTAATATCGCAATAACCAAACTCAGCTCCAACATTGCTAGGTATAACACCTTATAACAGCAAGCGAGCAAGACTGCGCTGTAACAGCACACTACTTACATAGAGAATATAAACATCTTGTATAACACTACCCACAAGTGGGAGTTTTATCTTTTAGGTGTAGCTATCTATACTAAACATAGTTACCTTCAGGTAACGGTCTTGGGTTGGTGAATATGCTTGCCTATCCCAGATTTATATACATCTAAACCGCTGCTAATTGTTCCAGATAGAAACATAACAGCAGCGTCTTGAGGGACAAAAAACTATGAGTGAACAAAAATCTGAACCGGTTATTATCAGCCAAACTGTGGCTATTCTCATCGATGGAAATAATATTGAGCGCAGTATCCATGATCAAACCAATGATCCCAATACTATGCTTAACTTCGATCGTCTGATTCCTAAGCTATTAGGAAATCGCGGTCTGAATCGTTTGATATATTTCCGTGAGGGCAAACAAATATCACAGAAATTACGTGATCGTTTACATGAATTTTTTCACGGCTCCGTCAGACCATGTCATAAATCTGCAGACATACCCCTCTCTATTAACGCTATGCAGCTAGCAAGCAAAGTCGATACGATTGTAATCATGTCTGGAGATTCTGATTACATTGAACTGGTTCGTCACTTAAAATCAGAAGGCGTGAGAGTTGAAATTGCTTCGGTGGATGCAACGACTGCTAACGTCATCAAAGAAGAAAGTGACCATCATTATAGAATCAATGAAGACGACTGGTTCACTTATGCGCCCAAGCAAAATAATAAAAACAACAAGCGCCGTCAAAACAAGAAAGCTAGCAATGAAAAGGCGGTTAGTGAAAACTCCATGGATGAGTCTGATCTATCGCTTGATGATGAAAAACAACCTAGCTCGAATGAATCAGACATACTCATAACAGTGAAAGAGTCCACCAAGAAATACGAACCCGAGTACCCTCAAACACAGTATATCGCCGGCAATAACGGATCAAATTCATAATCCCATTCAACGCTCTCGGTGTAATACTCTCGGTTTAACCCTCTCGGCGCCAAATAAACTTGGCGCCGTCTTGGTGTTTTTTAGATTATGCTCAAATCGGCATGGTGAGATTAATCGCTAGCATCCCCTTGCCACAGCATCTCATAACCGATTTCATAGGTTTCTTGTGCAAAATTGACTAAGCCGTCAAACTTTTCTTTGAACACCCCATCCGCGTGAGATTTTTCATGCTGTTCAAAAGACTGCCAATAAGTCACGATGGCAATGTGCTCATCCGTTGTTTCCTGCGAACTGACAGACCCTTCATCAGAGATAAATCCACTAAATTTGTATACTTGGCCTCCAATAAAGCCACCTTTATCATCACCATATGTGTTTTTAACTACGTTGCACATCTCACCCAAGCTCATTTCAACGTCCTCGACACTGACTCCAGGTTTTAGTTTGACGACGTTGTATAACATTACGCATCCGAAAGGTACGGCTAACGGTTCAAACATACTGCCTCCTTAATATTGAATTGAACGAATATGTCCCACAATCATAGATTTTTGGTTCATGATAATGACTGTTTCATAATGTTAATATAGCACGGCTGACCGCGTCATTAATGATTTAAAAAAAATCGCTTAGAATCTCCCCTATGAGTAAAAAAAGCCTATTCAAAATCCTCTTATTGAGCTGTTTAATGATTGCGTGCTACCAAGGGCTGCGCGCTTATTTAACCCCCATCAGCGGACAGCATGTCATCCTCTACACCACAAAATCCTGCCCTTATTGCTACGCACTGCGAAATTTGCTCAACGATTATCAAATCCCCTACCAGGAAATTGATGTAGAGAATACTTTGAGGGGGAAACTGGCTTATCAGCTACTTGCATCACCAGGCGTACCTATCAGCATAATTAATGGACAAATAATTTATGGCTACGATGGCGAGCTATTAACCAACGCTCTAGTCGATGCGGGTTATACCATTACGACCAAGTGGGAATGAAGGCGCCTGATGTCAGGCAATAAATACCTTAAAAAAATAATTAAACTAGATTATTAATTAACAATAGACAATTATATAAAATTGCATAATAATCACGGCTTGTTAATTTTTTGATGCTATTTTCATGCTTGAAGTATTCATGGTTTATATCCTTCCTTGGGCGATATTTCTGATTGCAAGCTTTTGGTTATCAGACAAGCTTTTTAAATAAACCACCACACGGGCGCGCGACCAGCCTGCAAAGCTCTATACATTCTTGTAAATCTCAGCGCCGTCATCCTTGAATTGTGACGATTTTTCCTGCATTCCTGACTCGATGGCAATCTTGATATCACCAATGCCTTTAGCTTTCGCATATTCACGCACATCTTGTGTAATTTTCATTGAACAAAATTGTGGACCACACATGGAGCAAAAATGAGCAACTTTGGAGGATTCTTTAGGCAATGTTTGATCGTGAAATTCTCGCGCACGCTCTGGGTCTAAGCTTAAATTAAATTGATCTTCCCAACGAAATTCAAACCGCGCTTTTGATAAAGCGTTATCTCGCATCTGAGCGCCAGGATGTCCCTTGGCAAGATCAGCCGCATGGGCGGCAATCTTGTATGTGATAATACCGTCGCGCACATCTTCACGATCAGGCAGTCCGAGATGCTCTTTAGGTGTGACGTAGCACAACATCGCCGTGCCATACCAACCGATTTGTGCCGCACCAATCGCCGATGTAATGTGATCATAAGCAGGGGCGATATCGGTAGTGAGAGGACCCAGGGTATAAAAAGGGGCTTCATAACAATCTCTCAGCTCTTTTTCCATATTCTCTTTAATCATGTGCATGGGTACATGTCCTGGTCCTTCGATCATTACCTGCACATCGTGCTGCCAAGCTTTTTGTGTCAACTCACCTAAGGTCTCTAATTCTGAGAATTGTGCTTTGTCATTAGCATCAGCCAAACAGCCAGGACGTAATCCATCACCCAATGAAAAAGCCACATCATAGGCTTTCATAATTTCACAAATTTCTTCAAAACGCGTATACAGAAAGCTCTCCTTGTGGTGCGCTAAACACCACTTAGCCATAATCGATCCACCACGCGATACTATTCCAGTCAGGCGTTCAGCGGTTAATGGCACATAGGCTAATTTCACACCTGCATGAATGGTGAAGTAATCGACACCCTGCTCGGCTTGCTCAATCAATGTATCTTTGAAGATTTCCCAAGTTAATTCCTCAGCCTTACCATTAACTTTCTCTAGTGCCTGATAGATTGGCACAGTGCCTACAGGCACTGGGCTGTTGCGCAGTATCCATTCTCGGGTTTCATGGATATTTTTGCCGGTGCTCAAATCCATGATCGTATCGCCTCCCCAGCGCACCGACCAGGCCATCTTCTCCACTTCTTCCACCACAGAAGAGGTGACCGCAGAATTACCTATATTAGTGTTTACCTTGACTAAGAAATTACGCCCGATAATCATCGGCTCAGATTCTGGGTGATTTATGTTGTTAGGTATGATGGCGCGACCCCGTGCAATTTCGTCCCGCACGAACTCAGGAGTGATCTCGTGAGGCAAATGAGCACCAAAAGACTGCCCAGGATGTTGTTTGAGTAATTTTGCGTAGTGAGGATCTTGTCTAAGCTCATTGAGTCGCAGTGACTCACGCAATGCGACATATTCCATCTCAGGCGTGATGATGCCTTGGCGAGCATAATGCATCTGAGTCACATTGTTGCCAGTACGCGCTCTACGTGGTGGATGTTGGATGCCAAATCGAATCTGTGCCGTGTCTGGATGCTGCGCTCTGATTCGGCCATATTCTGAGCTCAGCTCATCCAGCGCTTCAGTATCGTCACGTTGAGCTATCCAAGCGGAACGAATCCTATCTATACCTTGAGACAAATCCACCTCGATATTTGGATCTGTCAACGGCCCTGATGTATCGTAGATCGGAATGGCAGGGTTGATTTCCTCGCCATCGGATGAGGTAGTGTTATCACAAATCACTTCTCGCATACCAACTTGTATATCATCACGTGAGCCTTGCACAAATATCTTTTTTGATTTCGGGAAGGGTCGTGAAACTTCTTCACTTAATTTTTTTGTCTCTTTAACAAGATCTACGCTGATCGCACTCATGTCGTACTCATACCTTTACCTGAAGATTATGGGCGCTCTTTACACCCTGATTGGCTAAACACTACCTGCCAAGAATAACACTTGTCATAGTGCGTTTGTAACTGTCTAATAAGTCAGCATCATGGACAGACACGCATCCTGCATAATGTACAGGAACATGTGTTTTCAAAGTAACCCATATGCATGTATGGTGTTGTTAGGGTGAGCGATTAAGCTAGGCGTGGGTTAATTAGGCTCAAATGAATAGATAAGTATTAATAGATAAGTGTTAGCGGACTAGTGTTTACAGACATGAGTCAGTAACATGACCAACCAATTTGAAGCCTCAGGGTCCACTCTATAGTTACAACCCAAGATGGCCCCTGCTAGACACGGCGAGTAAATAAAGTTTATTTTCTAGAGATCGATATTTAAGAGGGTAATGCATTGAGTTTCAAAGAAATGTCCGCAGTAGATTTACATGCATATCTGCAAAACTTGACCGTTAAACCGTTGTTAATCGATGTTAGGGAACCATGGGAATATCAAACCTGCCATATTGATAACTCGGTGCTGATTCCGATGCGCCAAATCCCCACAGCGCTGAATGAATTAGATCCTGATAGAGAGACTGTGGTGATCTGTCATCACGGCATACGCAGTCGCTCAGTGTCTTCATTTCTGAGTAACAATGACTTCACTCAGGTGATCAACTTGTCAGGCGGCATCGATGAGTGGGCGAAGACGGTAGACAACTCTATGCCACTGTATTGATTTAATGTACGCTGACCTAGCAATTAACGCCCGCAACATGCTCACATTTTCGACTTTCTCATGCTAGCAACCACTATGACTCATATATATCGCCTCACAACCATAACATGCTTTGTATGCGCACTACTGTCATCCCTTGGGTATGCCAATGGATTAACCGATGTCTACCTCATTGCCAAGACCCAGGACCCGCTTATCAGACAGGCCAACGCCAACTATCAAGCGTCGGCACTGGCTCAACCGCTAGCACGTGCTTCTTTGCTCCCACAGATAAATCTATCTGCTGAAACATCACAAAATCGCTTGGACACCAAAGGCGCAACATTTGGTGTGCCGGGGCGTAAAGTCAGCTACAACTCAAATGGATATCAGATATCTCTCACTCAACCACTGTACAATCGCAACTTCATCGTTCAGCTACGACAATCAAAAAACACCGTAGCACGAGCACAAGTAGAACTTGACTTATCACAGCAAGATTTAATTATTCGCACCGCTGAAGCTTACTTTGAAGTACTTGCTGCACGTGACAATCTACAATTCATCTCATCAGAAAAAGAGGCGATTAAACGCCAACGTGATCAAGCGGAAAATCGCTTTGAAGTGGGTTTATCCGCCATTACCGACGTCAAAGAAGCACAATCTAGCTATGATATTTCAATCGCAAAAGAGATCGAAGCACGCAATAATCTGGAACTTAGCCTAGATAATCTGACCATGATCACTGGCCAGCGCATGGTTGATCTATCGCAGTTGACTCAGGAAATGGATCCACTCAACCCAGAGCCTAATGATATTGAAAGCTGGATTGATAGCGCACTCAAGCAAAACCTTAGATTGCTCATTAATGAATATGATACGTCCATCGCCCATCAACAAATACAATTGAGTCGTTCAGGCTATCATCCCACTCTAGATATCGTCGCACGTCATAGCGATACGGAGAGTGGCGGTCTTACTGGCAAAAGAAAAACTGATGAATCAAGAGTGGGACTGGAGTTAAATATCCCCATTTTCCTCGGCGGTCGAAATTATTACCAAACCAAAGAGAGTCGTCACCGTTATGAATCAGCATTGCAAGCACATGAGCAAATCAAACGAGAAGTAAAACGTGATACTGCTCAGGCTTACCATAATGTCATCGCCAGTGTGAGCAGAGTTAACGCGCTAGCCAAAGCACTGGAGTCCGCACAGATTTCAGCGGAAGCCAACAATATAGGCTTCGAAGTTGGCACCAGAACTTCAGTGGATGTGCTTATCGCCTTACAAGCTGTCTATGAAGCCCAAAGTGATTTCGCTAGAGCACGTTATGATTACCTACTCAACACACTGAAGCTGCAATTTGCTACAGGCACACTCAGTATTGACGATCTAGCTGAAATTGATCAATGGTTGCATTAATCAGGAACTGATTTCCCGCCATTGCCTTTATTCGTTAGCGTCACTCAACCAATCTTTATATTCATCAATCTCACCATGCACTATTTTGAAA
>CAZKDD010000039.1:0-8308 GCA_964551535.1 uncultured Thiotrichales bacterium
AGAGAGCGTCAAGGCACTCGTCAAGATTCTCAAGGGCGAGGAGGACCAGGCCAAGGCTGCTGAAGAAGCTGACGATCCCGACAAGCTCGCCGAGTCCGTAGCCAACTCGATGAACCAATGATTCATTTTCAACAATAGACCTCTTTACTGATCAACGGCTTGAGAATATTGCTATGTATACTTTATTTAAGAATTTGTCTAAATATAATATGAAAAACTTCCGGATTTTTTTCACTTTGTTGGCTATTAATCCTGTTTGCAGATTTTCTAATACTGTTAATTGAGAAAATATCTCTCTGCCTTGTGGTACATAAGCTATTTTCTTTTTTGCACGCGCTTCAGAATTCAGTCCTATAATCGATTCTGATCTCAACAGTATGTCGCCATCACGTGTTTTCTCTAGGCCCATAATACATTTCAACAATGTCGTTTTGCCGACGCCATTACGGCCCATCAAGCAAGTGACGCTATTCTCTTTAATTTCTAGATCGAGATCCCATAAGGTATGACTTTCTTTATAGTAGTGATTAATTTTTGCTACGCTTAACATGATTAATCCCCTAAGTAGACCTGTCTGACTTTTTCATTGTTTTGTATAGATTCCATATTACCTTCTGCTAATACCGAACCTTGATGAAGCACTGTGACCTTCCTGGCGATGGAACGCACAAACTCCATATCATGTTCAACAACAACTACCGAATGTTTTTTAGCCAATGCGATCAAAAGTTCTGCCGTTCGTTCTGATTCTTGGTGAGTCATACCTGCAACAGGCTCATCCACAAGTAATAATTGTGGATTTTGCGCAATCAACATGCCAATCTCCAGCCATTGTTTTTGCCCATGAGAGAGCTCACCCGCGTTTTTTTGCCCATGGTCCTGCAAACCAATAGTTTCCAGACATTCCTCTATACTATTTTTTCGTTCCGGACTGAGCTTATAAAACAAGCTGGTTAGAATAGTACGATGACCCTCCAAAGCTAAATTAAGATTTTCAAACACACTCATGCTTTCAAAGACAGTGGGCTTTTGAAATTTACGACCAATACCTAAATTTGCAATTTGTGCTTCATCTTTTTTTGTCAGATCAATGTCTTTACCAAATATCACTTCTCCTTGGTCACAGCGAGTCTTTCCAGTGATGATATCCATCATCGTGGTCTTACCTGCTCCATTCGGACCGATAATGCAACGTAGTTCATTTTTTTCAACTACTAAGCTCAAATCATTGATCGCTTTAAAGCCATCAAAGCTCACAGATACATTATTTAGATACAAAATAGTCTCGTGCGTTTGAGTCATGAGCTTTTCTCCGCATTTAGCAATCCCAGTATTTTCGTTCTGCCTTGTTTGAATTGCTGATAAACACCGACCAACCCTTTAGGCATGAATATAGTGACAAACACGAAAATACCGCCCAAGATAAACAACCATGACTCAGGTTGCCATGCGGTAAAGAACGTTTTTGCGTAATTAACTACGAATGCACCTAACACTGCACCGTATAATGTACCTCTGCCCCCGATGGCCACCCATATGACAAGTTCAATTGATCGTATCGGGGCAAATTCACTCGGATTAATAATCCCGACCTGTGGTACATATAACGCGCCTGCAATTCCAGCTAGTACAGCAGACACCACGAATACAAATAATTTTATATGTTCATCGCGGTAGCCGATGAAGCGTATACGACTCTCTGAGTCACGAATCGCAGTGGCAACCTTGCCTAGACGAGATTGAATAATAAATTTACACACGGCATATCCAAGCAAAAGCGCCAGTGCAGACAAAAAGAATAATGCGCAACGAGTCGCATTACTTTGCAAATCAAATCCCAAGATATCTTTGAAATCTGTCAGTCCATTGTTGCCACCGAATCCAAAATTATTTTGAAAGAAAGCTAGCATCAATGCATAAGTCATTGCTTGTGTGATAATGGATAAATAAACCCCTGTCACTCTGGAACGAAAAGCCAGATATCCGAATATAAATGCCAGCAAGCCTGGTACGAAAAAAATCATAATCAGTGCAAATGGGAACATATCAAAGCCAAACCAATACCACGGTAGTTCTTGCCAATTCAAAAACACCATAAAGTCTGGCAATTCAGGATTACCATAGACACCACGATCTCCGATTTGACGCATTAAATACATACCCATGGCATAACCACCTAGCGCAAAAAATGCGCCATGGCCTAGGCTAAGTATGCCTAAATAGCCCCATACCAAATCAACAGATAGGGCCAATAGCGCATAACAAAGGTATTTACCAATAAGCGTGACACTATATGTAGAGATGTGTAATGGAGAGCCTTCAGGCACAAGTAAGTTCAGTGCTGGTACGACTATAGCCATAAATAACACGATAATAGTGAGCACCTTGCTACCAGTATCGCTGAGTAATAAGCGTTGTATAAGTGATTTTTCAAACATAGTTTAATCCGCTGAGCGACCTTTCAGTGCAAACATTCCACTGGGCTTTTTCTGTATAAATAAAATAATAAATACCAATACCACCACCTTCGCTACAACCGCTCCCGTAAGTGGCTCAATATATTTATTTGCGATACCCAGTGACATGGCACCAAAAAGTGTGCCCCAAAGATTCCCTACACCACCGAATACCACCACCATGAAAGAATCAATGATGTATGCTTGTCCCATATTAGGGCCTACATTAGTTAATTGACTCAGTGCCACTCCTGCCATACCTGCAATACCGGAACCTAACCCAAAAGTAAAAGCATCAACCCAGTCAGTGCGAATACCCATGGCTTTTGCCATAGATCGGTTTTGTGTCACCGCTCGAATTTGAAGACCAAAATTAGTTTTCTTTAGAAGCAACATCAAGCCTGCTAACACCATGAATGCAAAAATGATGATGTAAAGTCGGTTATAAGTCAGCGCAAGTGCAGGATTAATTTGTAATGAACCACTAATCCACTCTGGCGACGCCACTGCTCTATTTTGCGGTGAAATAAAAGTGCGGACTGCTTGCTGCAAGATTAAGCTGATACCAAAAGTGGCTAACAGAGTCTCTAGCGGTCTTCCATATAAGAATCTAATCACACCGCGTTCAATACCAATTCCAACAAGTGCCGTGAATAGAAAAGCCATAGGCAAAGCCACGATCAGTGAATATTCAATAGACTGAGGCATAAGTAACTGCACTATGTAGGTTGTGTAAGCACCCAACATAAGCATCTCACCATGAGCCATGTTGATCACACCCATGACACCAAAAGTAATTGCTAAACCTACAGCGGCTAAAAGCAATACTGAACCTAGACTTAGACCAAAAAATATATTTTCTACTTGTTTATAGAAGTTAACTGAGCTTTGAATGTCATATAAGCTATCTTCTATGTGTTCAAGCAATAAAACTCTGCTTTCAGTTGGGGATTGTTGAGAGATTTTTTCTTGTAATTTTTTTAATGCCACGCGGGTTTCTGAATGCAATGAGGTAGACAGCGCCTTGACCGCATTGAGCACTTCAGATTCATCATCAGAATTAAGTGTATAAATATTTATAGCCGTTGATAATTCATCCCTGACGCTTTGATCACTCTCAACTTGTAATCGATTAATTATTAATTTTGCAATAGAATCATCAACCGAACTCATAATCGCTGTTGCAGCATTTTTTCTTACTATAGGATCATTATCTGCAAGACTTAATTGCGCGATGGAGCGCTTTAATATGCCTCTGAGTTTGTTGTTGATACCTACTTTCTTAAGTTTCTTTTTTGGTAGAGTTTCTACCCACTCCATGGTGATAGGTGTATACAAATTGGCTTGTTTATCTGTTAGTTCTACAACAAATAATTGTTCATCAGATTTTCTATAGTAAATTTTTCCATCAAGCAATTGTTTAAGAATCGATAGTGAACGCTTATGCTTGGATTCGACTATTTGATCAATGACTTGTTGTTTGTCTGAGAAACTTTTTACCGTTAATCCATTCAACAATGCATCAAAGTGTTGATCTTGGTTAAGTTGCTCAGGGCTTGCGTACGAACAGACAGATATAGATAAGTAGAAACAAACAAGTGTGATAATTTTTTTAATCATTGCTTTTAACTTTTTATAAGTATTTTAAACAAACAATTTCAGCATAAATAATAATTTGTTTAATTAAAGGGGGACTGTACACAACAGCCCCCCTTCCTAACCAAAGAATTTATTGATTAGTAGTTTTGACCGGAACAGGTCTTAGTCTCAGTGTTGTAGTTACCGCAGTTGATCGCAGGGTCGGCCCAATCAGAGACAATGACAGCGCTTTCTGGAAGATAGTCGGTCCATGCATCTCCAGGTACCTCACTGTCTGTTTCCCAAACGATGTCAAACTGGCCATCATCTTGAATCTCACCAATCAATACTGGCTTAGATAAATGATGATTTGGATGCATGACAGCCGTGCCGCCAGTAAGATTAGGGACTTCTAAACCATACATTGCGGCTCTTACACTATCGACTTCAGTAGTGCCTGAATTAGTTACCGCTTGCGCCCACATTTTGAAACCAATATAAGTCGCTTCCATAGGATCATTAGTCACACGATCTTCGTTACCAATGAAAGCTTGCCATGCCTCAATGAACTCATCATTGACATCACTCTGAGCACTCTGGAAGTAGTTCCATGCGGCTAAGTGTCCAACTAATGGGGCTGTATCAATACCTGATAGCTCTTCCTCACCAACTGAGAATGCAACCACTGGAATATCATCAGCTGTGATTCCTTGGTTACCAAGTTCTTTGTAGAAAGGTACGTTAGCATCACCATTGACTGTGGAAACAACCGCAGTTTTCTTGCCGGCTGAGCCAAACTTCTTAATATCAGAAACAATCGTTTGCCAATCAGAATGTCCGAAAGGAGTGTAGTTAATCATGATGTCAGTTTCTGCAACCCCTTTGAGTTTTAAGTAAGACTCGAGGATTTTGTTAGTGGTACGTGGGTAAACATAATCCGTTCCTGCTAATACCCAACGCTCTACACCATTATCCATTAAATAATCGACAGCTGGGATCGCTTGTTGGTTTGGTGCCGCGCCTGTGTAGAAAACATTTTTAGAAGATTCCTCACCCTCATACTGAACTGGGTAGAACAACAACCCATTGAGTTCTTCAACCACTGGCAGTACAGATTTTCTTGATACTGATGTCCAACAACCAAAGATGACATCAACTTTATGAACTTCAATAAGCTCACGCATCTTTTCTGCAAACAAAGGCCAATCAGATGCCGGATCAACAACAACAGCTTCTAGCTCGCGACCTAATAGACCACCCGCTTTATTCTGCTCTTCAACCATCATTAACACGGTGTCTTTGAGTGTAGTCTCACTGATTGCCATAGTCCCTGACAATGAGTGAAGCACACCGACTTTAATTTTCCCATGTGTGTCCGCTATCGACTGGGTCGATAGGATAGTCAGGACACTGACCGCTAAAGCTAATAATCGTAATTTCATTTAAAGCACTCCGTAAGTAAATTTTCTGGATGATTCCCAATCACAACAAGTCAAAACATTGAAGTCACTTTGCGTTGGAATACGAACTAAAAGAATGCAAAGCCCGTGCCATGTTGCAAAATTGTGCAAAAACATGGCACCACATGATTCAGAAACATGAAATCAGAGTTCAAACGAGTAAATGCGCACTTTTTTAGTGCGCGTTTGATCAGTTTAGGTGCGTAAAAATGGTGCTGGAATCAATTTGAAATTTGCAATGACTAAGCTAATTATTGAAATAGCAGACGAATCATTGGATTAATTTGATTGGTAACGATTAATGCAGGATTCAAAATACATTCTTTTTGATTATATCGAAGCGCTTGAAGATCAGATGTCAGCACATATCCCCCCGCACTCTCTACTATGCATTGCGCAGCCCCTGTATCCCACTCACTAGTCGGTCCGAGTCGCAAATATAGATCAGCCTGACCATCGGCTACAGCGCATAATTTAAGGGAACTACCCATCTTGATAAATTCTATGTGTGGGTAAATGGCGCTCAGCAAATCCGCCTCGCGACTTTTATGTGATCGACTGATCAAAGCCCGTGTAGGCCTGTGTTGCTCAGTGATCTGAAGTGATAATTGTTGTACTCCTGCGGCATTTTGTTTCCAGGCACCATAATTATGAGCAGCATAATATAAGGTCTCTAAAGCAGGAGCATACACCACACTCATAATGGCTTTGCCAGACTCTATTAATGCAATATTAATAGTGAATTCATCATTTTTTTTTATGAACTCTTTGGTCCCGTCTATAGGGTCAATTAACCAATAGCGATGCCACTGCTGTCTTTGCTGCCAGTCGATGTGTTTATCTTCTTCAGATAAGTGAGGATAGTCAGAGATCTCTCTCAATCCTTGTTTAATAATGGCATTGGCAGCCAAATCAGCTTCAGTCAGTGGGGTTTTATTATCTTTTTCCAACACACGAAAATCCGTGTCGTAGATGGACATCACGGCGTCGCCTGCGCGTTCAACTAGCGCTTTAAGATCTAATAAATGATTGCTGTAGCATTTCATTATTTGTTGCTTAGATAATCATTAGTTTGCAAATAGTCAATGACCTGTGAGGCTAATTGTTCAGCACTGTAGCGGTCTCCATTCAAGTGTATTTCCGGATTGACTGGGGGTTCATAAGGAGAATCTATACCTGTAAATGATTTGATATCACCTGCACGCGCTTTCATGTAGAGACCCTTAGGATCACGGCGCTCACATTCCTCCAATGAGGTGTTCATATATACTTCAATAAACTCATGACTTGATAATAGCTCTCTGACTATTTTTCTATCAGATATAAAAGGTGATATGAACGCACATAGAGTGATAATTCCTCCATCTAAAAATAATTTCCCTAGCTCACCAATGCGACGAATATTCTCCACCCTATCTTCGACCGAAAATTTCAAATCACTGCAAAGGCCATGGCGCACGTTATCTCCATCCAATAGATACGTATGATGATCCATTTGATGTAATTGATGTTCAACGATATTCGCGACTGTAGATTTACCAGAGGCACTCAAACCAGTAAACCAAATTAAACATGGTTTCTGTTGTTTAATTAAGGAGCGTTCTTCTTTGGTGACGACATGCTCATGCCAGGTAGTGTTATTTTCTTTCATGAATTATTTTCTTGTTGATAATATTGCGCAATTATTGCTGCCACTTCAGGGCGAGCTATTTCAAGTGGTAGCGCCTTACCATTTGAAAGTATTTCTCGCATTTTTGTGCCAGAGACTAGAACATAATCGTCCATAGTGTGATCAGGGGCATCACGCATCATTACCACTTTATTAAGCTTCTTTGAGTAAGCGGTATGATCTGCGTTAAATATTTCGATATCTAATGCCCCAGCAGGCACCTGTGTAGAAAAAATTTCCTGAGCGTCAAAAGGACCATAATAATCACCTACACCCGCATGATCTCTACCGACAATTAAATGCGTGCAACCACAATTTTGTCTGAAAATCGCATGCAGTACCGCCTCGCGTGGGCCTGCATATAACATGTCAAAACCATATCCTGCGATCATCACAGTATTATCTGGGAAATAACACTCCACCATTTTTCTAATCGCGGCATCTCTGACCTTGGCTGGAATATCTCCTGGCTTAAGTTTACCCAGTAGCATATGGACTAATATGCCGTCTGCGCCAAGCTGTTGTTGTGCCATTTTGCATAGTGCCTCATGCGCACGATGCATAGGATTTCTGGTTTGAAAAGCAACCACCGTTTGCCAACCACGTTGTTCAATTTCCTGTCTAATCTGCCCCGCTGTACGAAAAGTATCTGGAAATTCATTTTCAAAGTAACTCAAATTGAGAACTTGGCATGGACCTGATAAGCAGTATCTGCCCTGCTGTAAGAAATTAGCAACACCTGGATGCTCACTGTCGCCTGTGGCAAAGATCGATTCCGCCATGGCATGCATTTCAGATTCTGAAAAAGTTTCTATAGCCTCTAGAGTTTGTATAGCAATAACTGGATGATCTGGCTGGTGGGGATCACATAGGGCGATTTTTTGGCCAACACTCAAGTTTCTGACATCATGCACACAGTTCATTACAGGTATCGGCCAAAACAATCCCTGATCGGTAGTCATAGACTCACATACCTTTAGACAGTCGGACTGGTTCATAAAACCCGTCAGAGGAGTGAAATATCCCGCCCCCAACATGACAACATTAGCTAATGCACTCGAATTGAGTAGAACTTTGGGCATAGACTCTGCTTCTGTGGAATATTTTTGTCGCTGATCGGCATCATTAATCAGCAGAGGCGTAAG
>CAZKDD010000040.1:0-8204 GCA_964551535.1 uncultured Thiotrichales bacterium
CCCAAATCTACCGCAGCGGCGGTAATTTCAGTTTTACGCTCATCACCAAATTTTTCTTTAATCTCTTCGAGTTCTTCACGAATCACCGCCATCAAGCGCTCAGGACTCTCCAAGATTTCCAACAAGCTGGCGATGAGTGCTAATAATTCACTGTAGTCTTTAACGATCTTATCTTGTTCAAGACCAGTTAAACGATGCAAACGTAAATCCAAAATCGCCTGTGCCTGCACATCAGATAAATAATATTGCCCCTCACGCAACCCAAAGGCGGCATCGAGATTATCTGGGCGCGAGGAATCTGCACCGGTTTTCTCCAACATATCAATCACCGCACCCGGCGCCCATGAAGTCGCCAGTAGTGCAGCTTTAGCTTCATTCGGGGTACCAGAGGCTTTGATCAAAGCAATCACTTCATCAATATTCGCCAGTGCCACCGCTTGCCCTTCCAACACATGGGCTTTCTCACGAGCTTTGCGCAACTCAAATACAGTCCGTCGTGTAACCACTTCGCGGCGATGACGTAAAAAGGCTTGCAGGATTTGCTTAAGGTTGAGACAGCGCGGTTGGCCATCGACCAAGGCCACCATATTGATGCCAAATACATTCTGCATCTGTGTGTGTTTGTAGAGATTATTCAAAATAACCTCACTGACCTCACCGCGTCGCAGCTCGATCACGATACGCATACCGTCCTTATCGGACTCATCGCGCAAACCTCCGGCAGCAATGCCCTCAAGACGCTTTTCCTTCACCAGTTCGGCGATCTTTTCTATCAAACGGGCCTTGTTGACCTGATAAGGCAATTCGGTCACGACAATGGTCTCACGCCCATTTTTGTCATCCGTTTCAATATGACTGCGCGCCCGCATGTAAATCTTGCCGCGCCCAGTTTGATAGGCATCCACTATGCCTTTCTTACCATTGATAATCGCTGCTGTCGGGAAGTCTGGCCCGGGGATATATTCTAGGATCTCCATCACATCCATCTCTGGACGTTCGATCATGGCGATACACGCATTGACCACTTCAGATAAATTATGAGGAGGAATGTTGGTCGCCATACCGACGGCAATACCAGATGAACCATTCACCAATAAATTCGGTACGCGCGATGGCAGCACAGAAGGCTCTAGCTCGTTCTCGTCGTAGTTAGGAATGAAATCTACGGTTTCTTTATCTAAATCCGCCAGCACTTCGTGCGCAATTTTCGACATGCGCACTTCGGTGTAACGCATCGCCGCGGGCGCATCGCCATCGACAGAACCAAAGTTACCTTGACCATCTACCAAGGTGTAACGCATAGAAAAATCTTGCGCCATACGTACAATCGTGTCGTACACCGCGGTATCACCATGTGGATGATATTTACCAATCACATCACCGACTACACGCGCCGACTTTTTATAGGGTTTGTTCCACTCATTGCCAAGCTCATTCATGGCAAAAAGCGTGCGTCTATGCACGGGCTTTAGACCATCTCGCACATCGGGTAACGCACGTCCAACAATCACACTCATGGCATAATCCAAATAGGATTTGCGCATTTCATCTTCTAAATTTACGGATACGATTTCTTTAGCGATAGAGGCCATTGAGGAGAGATTCTTTATTCTAATTATGTGTGCAAATTGTAACACACTTTGCTTCTGTATTGGTCAAAGAATCTGTCTAAAAATGAGTGAAAATAGCGCTTTTTTTACAGCCTAATAATATGCTCAAAAAAGCCATATTTGCGTATGCATTTGCATCAACCATAATGCAAACCTCAGCTTCAGGTTGTTGACTGACAAACCAGGCGAAAAACCCATTAACAGCGCCACATATGACGACATGCCACAATTTGATTGACTGAATCTAGAGCAAATTTGTCCACCATGCATTAATCAGGTAAGTTGTTGCTATGTCACCCAAAAAAATCGCTATACAAACGCTATTGAGCAGTCGCCTCATTGTACCCATTGAACCGGCGGATCGTGTGCTCACCGATCATGCTATCGCAATCGACAATGGCGTGATTATAGATGTGCTTCCCACACAACGGGCATTAAAAAAATATGCAGCCAAATCGCATATTGATTATGACGACCATATCCTCATGCCCGGGCTCATTAATGCACACACTCATGCTGCTATGTCACTCCTACGTGGCGTGGCCAGTGACGTCCCCTTAATGGATTGGCTGCATCATCACATTTGGCCACTCGAAAAAACCTTTGCTGACGAACAATTTGTGCATGATGGTACTCAACTGGCCATTGCAGAGATGCTCAGAGGCGGCACCACCTGCTTTAACGATATGTACTTCTTTCCTGAAGTCACGGCCCGTGTGGCCTCACACATGGGTATGCGTGCTGTAGTCGGTATGATCGTCATCGAATTCCCTACGCGTTATGCAACTCATGCTGATGAATACTTATCAAAAGGCTTAGCGCTCTTCGATACCTATAAAAATGATCCGCTGGTGACCACAATCTTTGCCCCGCATGCGCCTTATACATTGAGCGACGACACCCTCACTAAAATCAGCCGCATTTCCAACGAACTGGATTTACCAGTGCATATGCACGTGCATGAAACTGCCCAAGAAATTGAAGACAGCCTAGAACAACATGGCATACGCCCACTCGATCGTCTCGACCAATTAGGCTTATTGAATCCCAATCTCCTCGCCGTACATATGACGCAATTAACCGCAGAAGAAATCACCCAAATCGCCAATGCCGGTGCCACCGTGTTGCATTGCCCCGAATCCAATCTCAAGCTAGCCAGCGGCATGTGCCCCGTGCACGCGCTAAAACAAGCCAAAGCACGCGTCATCATCGGCACGGACAGTCACGCTAGTAATGATGATCTCGATATGTTTTCTGAAATGCGTACTGCCGCATTGCTGGCTAAAGGCGTCAGCCAAGACGCCACCGCCTTCAATGCTCAACAAACATTGCGTGCTGCCACCATCGATGCCGCGCGCGCCCTAGGACTGGGCGATGAAACTGGCTCTATCGAAAAACACAAATCAGCCGATATCATTGCCATACGCTGCGATAATATCGAAAGCTACCCACATTATGATGTGTTTAGTCACTTGGTCTACAGTACAGATCGTCAGCGCGTTTGCGATGTATTCGTCGCTGGACGACAATTACTCAAAGACCGAACCTTAACCACGGCCAGCGAAGATGACATCATCATCAAAAGCAAACAATGGCAAGCCACCATCAATGCCTTTAACGCATCGGCGGAAACCTAACGCACAACTGGCCACTTACGAACACTGACACCCTATGACTCAAGCAGACAACTCAACCAACGACAATTTTGATCAAGACGAACTCGCTAAATTTGAATCCCTAGCGTTTCGCTGGTGGGATCGCGACAGCGAATTCAAACCCCTGCATGACATCAACCCCTTACGCTTAAACTTTATCAACGAGCGCATTCCATTGGCCGGTAAAAAAGTCATCGACATCGGCTGTGGCGGCGGCATCTTATCTGAGAGCATGGCGCAAAAAGGCGCCACCGTAAAAGGCATAGATCTGGGTAAAGCCCCGCTCTCTGTTGCCAAACTACACAGCAAAGAAAGCGGACTGGATATCGACTATGAAATGATTTCAGCGGAAGCCATCGCCGAACGTGAACCTCAACAATACGATGTGGTCACCTGTTTAGAAATGCTCGAACACGTCCCCGACCCAAGTAAAATCATCCGCGCCTGCGCGCAACTGGCAAAACCCGGCGGCCACATCTTCTTCTCCACCATCAACCGCAACCCCAAGTCCTACCTATTCGCCATCATCGGTGCTGAATATGTATTAAAGCTACTGCCCAAAGGCACTCACGACTACAACAAACTCATCAAACCCTCAGAACTCAGCCAATGGATACGTGAGGCACAACTCAACAGCAAAGAACTCATCGGCATGAGTTACAACCCACTCACCAAAAAATATTGGCTAGGCCAAGATGTCAGTGTCAACTACATGATGCACACGCAAAAAGACTAGCCTAGGCCGTCAAGCATGCTAAAAACTAAACCATTCAATTCTTAATGAAAAGCAAACAACAAACCTAAAAAGTTTTATGTGACAATTATCACTGACAGTTAATCATCACATCCCCGATAATAATCCACACACCCATATCTCGGTACCCGTGTGGATCAACTCACCAATCTCGAAGCCATACTCCACTCTAAACGCGCCAATATTTATTATTTGGAAAAATGTCGCGTCATGCAAAAAGAGGGACGCGTGCTCTATCTGACGGAAACCAGATTCAAATCACCTATCACATCGTGATTAGGGCAATTCAGCTATGCGAGTCAATTTCACTTGTAATGTTTTTGAACGATTTTCTATCATATACCCCTCAAGCATAAACTCTTTATGTTCATCATCTGTTTTCCCTGACAGATATAAATTAAATTCTTTCAGATTGCCAAAAATAGACTCCAGTACACCTCTGTAATTTACACACTTTACATCCACCTCCATCAAGTTATTTACTAACAGATATTTTCCTACATAAACAAAAGATGAATCTCCACCAAAAATTCTATCTGTTTCCAAAACAACAACTCCATAACCCTCATCTGTTTTTGATATAAATTCTATTCCGTATAGCGCCTCTATCATGATGCCTCCAATATATTTTTTACTAAATAAGAAAACACCAACCAAATAATTCAATCCTTATATAATATTTAATATAAATAATTTATATTATTAATATTATTTGTTAAGCAATTATGATGAGTATGCCTTTATCACCACTGCATATCAAAAATCTCTTTTTGAATAATAGCTATTTATTACGACTTGAAATTATTTTCCCTGATCCTCATATCATTAGTAAGACAGCATGTTGTATGCCGTCTTAAGATTCTGTTAACTATTTTCATAGGAGAAATATGATGGATATTAAGAAATCTATCCCATGGAACTGGTTTAAAAAGGAGGCTGATGCGCTTCCTGTCACTGTGCAACCTCGTCGCTCAGCGATTGATTCCAGTCCCCTGATGCAGTTACATGATGAACTAGATCGCGTGTTTGATGATATGTTTAGAGGGTTTGGTTTACCTGCGAGTTTTTTTGATTTTCCTGTGCTGGCCTCACGCCATCACACTGCTTTGCTTCACCCCACTATTGATGTGGTCAGTGAAGATAAGGCGCATACCATTAATGTCGAAATCCCGGGCGTCGATAAAGAGGATGTGCAGATAGAGGTGAAAGATGGTGTGTTAACTATCAGTGGTGAGAAGAAGACAGAGTGTGACGATAAAGATGATAATAATCTAACTCATCGCGAATGCAGTTATGGCTTTTTTCAGCGCACCTTATCTTTACCTGATGATGTAGTGGAAGATGATATTCAAGCCAAGTTTAAAAATGGTGTGTTGACGTTGACGCTACCGAGAAAAGAGTTGCCGGCCGATACAGTCAAGAGCATCCCTATAGAAACCCATTAATCACTGAGATTTAAATTGAGTATGGATTAGACACCGCCCGCCTTAGGTGGGCGGTGTCGTCTGTTGATTATTCATTACCTACACAAGTGCCACACTGCGCGGCTAGCTTGCCTTACATTACATGAGCACGTATAACTAATGGCTCTGTTGATTACTCATGGCGCCTTGTGTCTCACTCATCTCCTAGCTCCATTTCTAGCCCGATTTCTAACCCGATTCCTGTGCGTGCCTTGTTGTTCGATTTAGATGGCACCCTGTTAGATACAGCTCAAGACTTAGTATTAGCTTTAAATAATCTGCTCAAAGCCCATGGTCGCGCGCCGATTCCGTATGAAGTGGCACGTTTTTCGGTTTCTCAGGGCAGTGCAGCACTCACGCGTTTAGGCTTTCCTGAGGTGATTGATGAGACGGAGTTTGAAGCCCTGCGCCAAGAATTTTTAATCACCTATAAAGCCTGCCTGTGTGAGGCGACCGAGTTTTATCCCGGCATGCCAGCGTTATTAGATGCACTGGATGCACAGTCTATTCCCTGGGGTATTGTGACCAATAAACCGGGCAATCTCACCGATCCACTGGTTGCGCGTTTGAATCTCCACACCCGCAGCCAATGTGTGATCAGTGGTGATACTCTGAGTGTGCGTAAACCTCACCCAGAGCCTTTGTTGCTGGCCAGCGATATGATCAATATGCCACCTCGAGACGTGCTGTATATAGGTGACGACCCACGCGATATCACTGCAGGCAACGCGGCTGGCATGTATACTTGTGTGGCTAATTACGGCTATATCGAGGCCGATCTCGACACCTCATTGTGGGGGGCGGATTTTTGTATCGACCAACCGCTGGAGGTACTTCAGCATATCGCATTAACACAGGCATAAATTAACTCGGGCCACTCATTCTATGGCGACAACTTTTGAACTCAGCTGGTTAGTAATTATCTTGATTGCCGCACTCAGCGCTTTGCTGGCATATTTGCTGTCGCGCCAGTATTTTCAAACATTGTTACAAAAACAGCTATCTGAAAAACAAAAACTCGCCACTCAACTGGAGGTTGAGCAAGCGCAAAGCAAAGAAAAAATTCAGGCACTTAATGAATCCCGCGAACAACTCAAAGAGAGTTTCACCGCGCTTTCCAAGAGCGCTTTAGATGCCAATAATGAATCATTTTTACAACTCGCACAGCAAAAACTCGGCTTGTTTGATTTTTTTACACATGCGCCGCCCACCGAGAAAGAAAAGGCGATTGAGAATTTACTCAAGCCTGTCAATGCAGCGCTAGAAAAGACCGAAAAGCAGCTTTTCTCGATGGAAAAAGAGCGCAAACAAGCTTATGGCTCGATCACCACACAATTACAAATGGTGACAGAAGCGCAGCAAGGCTTGCAGTCTGAAACCGAACAACTAGTGCGCGCTTTACGGCGACCTGAGGTGCGCGGTCAATGGGGTGAACTGACGCTGAAACGCTTGGCAGAATTAGCCGGCATGGTGAATTATTGCGATTTTGAAGAACAGGTCAGTGCCGATCTGGGTGATAACAAAAGTGTCCGCCCCGATATGATTGTTCGTATGCCTGAGCAACGCGAATTGATTGTCGATGCAAAGACTCCATTGGATGCATATCTGTCAGCCATTGAAGCGGATGACCCAACGCAACGCGAAGCTCATTTGCAGCACCATGCCCGCAAGGTGCGCGAACGTATGAAAGAGTTAGCCAGTAAATCCTATTGGGAGCAGTTTAGTCAGTCACCGGATTTTGTGATTTTATTTATCCCCGGGGAACAGTTCCTCACCTCGGCATTAGATTATGACAAACAATTGTTAGAGGATGCATTTGCCAACCGAGTGATATTGTCTACCCCCACCACCTTAGTTGCGCTGTTGCGTTCAGTGGCCTACGGTTGGCAACAAGCGCGGATGTCACAAAATGCTGAACAGATTCGTGACCTCGCGCAAGATTTATATAAACGCTTGAATACCTTTGCTGGCCATTTACAAAAGGTAGGAAAAAATCTCGATGACAGCGTGAGTAATTATAATAAAGCGATTGGCTCATTAGAGCGCCAAGTGCTTCCTAATGCACGCAAGTTCCCTGAGCTGGGTGTGCAAACTAAAGAGGAAATTCCTCTCATCGACGAGATTGATAAAAAAACTCGCGATGTCCCCATGATAGCAACCAAAACCTCTGACCATGACGACTCCAACGGATAGCAACCAAAATCATCAACCATGTGATCTTTTTACCTTTAGCGCCCCTGAGGGATATTTGTCTGAGCGGGTGATTTGTATTACTGGCGCCAGTCGCGGCATAGGCAAAGCCCTTGCCATAGAGTGTGCTCGCTTAGGCGCGCAGGTGATTTTAATGGCCAAAGATTTAAATCGTTTAGAAAAAGTCTATGATGAAATCATCGCGCTCAAACAAGCAACACCAGCGATTTTGAATATTGATTTAGAAGTGGCTGGCGCTGATGACCACAATGAAATTGCGGCCTCCATCGAAAAAGAATATGGGCGTTTAGATGGCCTAGTGCATAATGCCGGTCGCGTGGGCGGCTTAACACCATTGCATGCGCTGGAGTTGAGCACTTGGACTAAACTGATGACGTTACACGTACACACGCCGTATTTACTCTCGCGTGCTTGCCTGCCCTTACTCAAGAAAAGTGCTGATGCCAGTATTGTCTTTAGTGTAGATGAAGCCAATAAAGCTTATTGGGGTGCCTATGGAGTAGGTAAACAA
>CAZKDD010000041.1:0-1133 GCA_964551535.1 uncultured Thiotrichales bacterium
TTGTGGGGTATGAGAGGATTTATCTTATAAGTTTTTGATTATATTAGGTTTTTGGCGGAGAAGGAGGGATTCGAACCCTCGATAGAGCTATAAACCCTATACTCCCTTAGCAGGGGAGCGCTTTCAGCCGCTCAGCCACTTCTCCGTATCTAAATATTACTTAAACGACCTGTCGACCTGTGTATTTAGCACCGGCTATTGATCGTTAAAAAATGCTTACTTAACCCTCAGCATAAATCGTGAATGCGAAACGTCAATATAAGCGTAACTTATCTAAAAGGCTGCGCAGTCTCGCAAATTCTGACTATTATTTCAATATGGATTTGCGTTACTCGTTGATACTAACAAACTGCTAATTTCATGCAGCCATAGGTTGCAAGACCCATGCATACTTTCACTCAAACTAACAATCTGCATCACTATCAATTAAGATAGCTTAAGTCGCCTGATGAGTCTTTTGTTCTTGTTTGATGCGTTCATAGATTTCCTCTCTGTGGACAGAAACCTCTTTTGGTGCACTCACCCCAACTCGCACTTGATTACCTTTTACCCCTAGTACAGTGACTGTCACATCATCACCAATCATGAGGGTTTCTCCTACCCTACGGGTCAATATCAACATACCCTGTTCTCCTTTCCGTTTATTTACCCCTTAAATGACTAATTATTGTTATTTTTACGTCATTCTGGTGAGAACTGCCTATCGAACCCTACGATTTTATTTTTATCCTCAATCAGAGATTGTATGTTTCTCAGACAGCCCAAAGACATCATGCAGACATCTCACGCCCAATTCAAGATACTTCTCATCCACAACTACGGATATTTTGATTTCGGAGGTGGAAATCATACGAATATTGATACCCTCTTCTGCTAATGCCTCAAACATTTCACTGGCAATTCCAGCGTGTGATCGCATACCCACACCAACAATCGACAATTTCACGATATTGTCATCACCACTCACGGTGTTGGCACCCAGCTTATTTCCCGTATCCTGCAATATGCTCAGAGCACGCTTGTAGTCATTTCTATGCACAGTAAAAGTAAAGTTTGCTGTATTGTCCCATGCCACATTCTGCACAATCATATCGATCTCAATATTTGCACGAGAAATTGGACCTAAAATTTTT
>CAZKDD010000041.1:1143-1398 GCA_964551535.1 uncultured Thiotrichales bacterium
ACACCCTTGAGTGTCAACTGCGCCTCATCACGATTAAACGCAATGCCTGCAATTTTTGCTTCTTCCATTTGATTTTCCTCGGTTGTAATCAGCGTGCCTGGACCTTCTTCAAAAGTCGATAGCACTCTCAATGGGACTTTGTATTTACCGGCAAATTCGACTGCACGAATCTGTAATACTTTGGAGCCAAGACTGGCCATTTCTAGCATTTCTTCAAAAGTAATTTGCTCAAGCCTGCGCGCGTTCGGTTCCACT
>CAZKDD010000041.1:1408-7920 GCA_964551535.1 uncultured Thiotrichales bacterium
CGTGGATCCGTTGTATACACACCATCTACATCAGTATAAATTTGGCATTCTTGCGCCTTAATGGCAGTGGCTAACGCAACCGCCGTAGTATCAGAGCCTCCACGCCCTAGAGTGGTAATGTCTCCATTCTGGTCAATCCCTTGAAAGCCCGCCACCACAATGACTGCGCCATTATCTAAATCTTGTTGGATTAAATCCGTATTAATACTCTCTATACGTGCCTTATTACTCGCATCATCGGTTTTGATTTCTAACTGCCAACCCGTTCTTGCAACCGCCTTACAACCACGCTGGTTTAGAGCCATAGCAAGTAAGGCTATAGTGACTTGTTCACCGGTTGATAACAACACATCCAACTCAGGTCCAAAAGGAACTTCTCCCATAATGTCTCTTGCCAAGCCGATAAGACGATTTGTTTCCCCACTCATCGCCGACACCACGACGATCAGCTGGTCACCCTTGGCCTGTGCGCGGATGATTTTTTCTGCGACTTGCCCAATCTTTTGGGTAGTACCAACAGAGGTACCCCCGTACTTTTGTACAATAACGGCCATATTTAGAGTTGTCCTTTAACCCACTCGGGCACTGCTTGTAATGCGGCTGCAAGCGCCGCTGGATTATTTCCACCTGCCTGTGCCATATCAGGGCGTCCACCCCCCTTACCACCCACTTTTACAGCCACAGAATTCACTAGGTCACCTGCTTTGATTCGATCTATTTGATCTTTGGTTACACCAGCCACTATAGTCACTTTGTCACCTTGTGAGGATGCCAGCACAATTGCCGCACTGCCTAATTTATCTTTAAGTTTGTCTAATGTATCACGTAAAGTTTTAGTATCTGCACCCTCAAGTTCTTGTGCAAGCACTTTGATGCCCTCAATGTCTTCAGCTTGCATCTCAATATTTGAGCTGGCTTGTGTGGCTAGCTTAGCTTTTAACTCACTGAGCTCTTTCTCCAACTCACGAGATTTTTTTATAACCCCATCGATTTTTGCTGAAACACTATCACGGTGTGTATTAAGTTGTTGCGCAACTTGATCAAAGCTGTGTAACGAAGCTTGCAGCCAATTAAAAGCATTTTCTCCTGTCACTGCTTCTATTCTACGAATACCAGATGCAACACCCACCTCAGAAATGATCTTGAATACTCCGATATCTCCAGTCCTTGTTACATGAGTTCCGCCACATAACTCTACTGAGAAATCACCTATCGATAATACTCTGACTTGGTCTCCATATTTCTCACCAAACAGTGCCATAGCGCCAGCGGCTAATGCCTCATCCTTTGCCATTATCTTAGCTTCTGCTAATTGATTATGTCGTATTTGTTGATTAACGATAGTTTCAATCTCAGTCATTTCATCATCACTTAATGGCGCATCATGCGAGAAGTCAAAACGAAATCTGTCAGCATCGACTAATGAGCCTTTTTGTTGAACATGTTGACCTAATACTTGCCTCAACGCAGCATGCATCAGATGAGTTGCCGAGTGATTTAAAATGACATTTGAACGACGAACTTGATCAACTTCCGCCATCACAGCTTGACCAACTGTTAAACTGCCAGATATCAATTTTCCAATATGTGCATTGTTATCGCTTTTCTTTTGAGTGTCATACACTTCAAACACGAATTTATCACTTTTCAGGATGCCTGTATCACCTACCTGACCACCTGATTCAGCATAGAATGGTGTTTCAGCTAGAAACACAACCGCTTCCTCTCCGGCTTGGATATTTGTCACTGGCTGGTTGTCTTTAAACAACTCAGTGGCTTGGGTGTGCCCATCTAGGTGTTCATATCCCGTAAACTTGCTGGATCCTTTGACATCCAAAGCCACATCATAAGCTTCACCAAAACGACTGGCGTCACGGGCGCGCTCCCGTTGCATTTGCATATTGCGCTCAAAACCAGGCAGATCAATGGTTAGGTCTTTTTCACGTGCGATATCAGCAGTCAAGTCAACAGGAAATCCGTAGGTATCATATAATTTGAAAACTGTATCTCCAGAAATGCAGTCACCCGACATATCCTCAATATCTGTTTGTAAGATGCGCATGCCCTGCTCCAAGGTCTCACTGAAACGTTGTTCTTCATTGAGCAAACCCTGTTGCACGCGTTGCTTGGATTCTATTAATTCTGGAAAAGCGCCATGAAAACTCTCGATTAGTGGCGCAACTAAGGTATGGAAAAAAGGCTCATTTAGACCTATTTGATGTCCATGACGAGCAGCTCGTCGAATAATGCGACGCAGTACATAACCGCGCCCTTCATTAGAGGGTAAAACTCCATCAGCAATCAAAAAACTGCATGAACGAATATGATCAGCAATAACTTTAAGTGATGGATTATGTAAATCTTTCAGCTTAGCCTGATCAGCAATATGTTTTATTAGGCCCTGAAACAAATCAGTGTCATAGTTGTTATGAACACCTTGTAATACAGCACACAAACGCTCTAATCCCATACCGGTGTCAACAGAAGGTTTGGGCAACGCATTGAGCTTGCCTGCGACATCACGTTCATATTGCATAAATACTAGGTTCCATATTTCTACAAAACGGTCACCATCTTCCTCAGGAGTTCCAGGAGGACCACCAGCGATATGCTCACCATGATCATAGAAAATCTCTGTGCAAGGCCCACAGGGGCCTGTATCACCCATGGACCAAAAGTTGTCTTTTGCACCAATACGTGAAAATCGACTTTCTTTGACACCAATTTTATTCAACCATATGTCTTCAGCTTCAGCGTCTTCTTCAAATACTGTTATCCAGAGCTTTTCTTCTGGCAAAGCAATTTCTTTGGTTAGAAAATCCCATGCATAGTGTATAGCTTCAGTTTTAAAGTAATCGCCAAAACTAAAATTACCTAACATCTCAAAAAATGTGTGGTGACGTGCAGTGTATCCAACATTTTCAAGATCATTATGTTTTCCACCTGCTCGCACACAGCGTTGACTGGAGGTGGCGCGACTGTAATCAACAGTATCTAGCCCCAGAAATACATCTTTAAACTGCACCATACCAGCATTGGTGAATAATAATGTGGGGTCAGTGGCTGGAACCAGTGAACTGGTAGGCACTCGCGTGTGTCCCTGACGTTCAAAGTACTCCAGAAACGCCTGACGAATTTCTGCACTGCTATGCATGTTTCAACTTCCTGTGTGCTATTTGATATTTTTCTGGGTTTCTTTCTTAAAATGAGAAACTTAGATTATTTGAAAAGTCGAAAAATTATATCACTAGGAAAGCCTTTGGACTGCATAAAACGAACGCGTTTTGCCTTATCTGAGGCATCAACGGGGAGATTTTCGCCATATTTTTTAACATAGGTGTCTTGTGCCAGCTGCATCCAATTAAAATCTTCAGAGTTCATATATTGATTGAATAAATTTTCATCAACACCACGCTGACGACAATCTTGACCTATACGCAGAGGCCCATAACCCTTAAGCATGCGTGAGCGCACAAAATCCTCTAAATAACGTACATCACTTTGCAAGTCCCTCTCATGCAATAAAACCATGGCATCGGCTATTGCTTGGGCTTTAAAGCCTTTAGATTTGAGCTTGGTTTCCAACTCCAACTGGCTATGTTCACGGCGTGACAATAAATTAACCGCCACATAATATGCATCACGCTCGTGTTTCAGTGTCCTAGTCCTCGTGTTTGGCTATCTATCGATTATTCTTCATTGACTGGCTCTATATCATCTATTTCTTGACTCTCAATGGGCTCGCTTTTAGGTAGCAACTCAGCTCGCAATAACTCATTCAATTCAGTCGCGACTTCCGGATGCTCTTTCATGTAAGCTTTGGCATTTTCCTTGCCCTGACCGATGCGATCATCTTGATAGCTATACCAAGCCCCTGCTTTTTTCACCATATCATGCTTAACCCCTAGATCAATCAGTTCACCTAGATGGGAAATACCTTCTCCATAGAGTATTTCAAATTCAGCTTGTTTAAACGGAGGTGCGAGTTTATTTTTCACCACCTTCACTCGTGTCTCATTACCGAGAATTTCATCACCTTTTTTGATTGCACCAATGCGACGAATATCTAAACGCACTGAGGAATAAAATTTCAGCGCATTACCCCCAGTAGTAGTCTCGGGATTACCAAACATCACACCGATCTTCATGCGAATTTGGTTGATGAAGATCACCATGGTATTGGAACGCTTGATGTTACCGGTCAACTTGCGTAGTGCCTGTGACATTAATCGAGCTTGTAGCCCCATATGGGAGTCACCCATGTCACCCTCGATTTCTGCACGCGGTGTGAGTGCGGCGACTGAATCAACAATGACCACATCAATGGCGCCTGAGCGCACTAACATGTCAGTGATTTCCAATGCCTGCTCTCCAGTATCCGGCTGTGATACCAATAAGTCATCGACGTTCACACCTAATTTTTCTGCGTAAGCTGGATCCAATGCATGCTCAGCATCTACAAAGGCGGCAGTGCCACCCATTTTCTGGCATTCGGCAACCACTTGCAGTGTCAATGTCGTTTTACCAGAAGATTCAGGTCCAAAAATTTCAATCACACGGCCTTTAGGCAGACCACCGATACCCAGAGCAACATCTAAAGCCAGAGATCCGGTCGAAATCACATCAATATCTCTTGGTCCGGTGTCATCCCCCATGCGCATAACAGCCCCTTTCCCGAACTGTCGCTCAATTTGACCTAGTGCTGCAACCAGCGCTTTTTTCTTATCTTCTTCCACGTTAACCTCGAATGTTGTCTTTTTATTTATAATCTAGTTTTAGTCCACCGATAAAGGTCAGTCTAATAGCGTCACCACTTCGCGTCTAGCGATGTTTCATCAGCGCAAAGGTATCTACCGTGAAATAATGTGCGCCCTCAGGCTCCATGCGTGATTCAATTAGATGAAACTCATCAATAGGCCATTCAATTGCTTGTTTGATGGGCTGAGTACTCAGTCCTTCACATTGCCTTAGCAATGTTGCATGTGGTGTGTATTTTTTAGTTAAGTGCCTGATATCACAGCGCTGAGCATGCTGCCGCACATACCTGAATAAATCACTCATCTGTGTCGGCACATGAGTAGGCCCAACCCAAAAAATTTTAGTCCTATCAAAATATCCAAAGCGATCTAATTGCACAGTGAAAGGTTGTACTCTCAAATCACTCAAGCCATGTCGCAAACTAACCACACCCTGATTAGATACGTTACCTAGAAATAGCAGTGTGATATGAAAGTTTTCTGGCAACACTGCTCTACCCATCTGCGCATAGACGGATTGTATGGCGTATAACTGATCTATCTGCTCCTCATTCGGCCAAAAACCTAGGAACATACGTCTCTCTTTCATTTTAATTTAAACTGCGATTAATCGTTTTAATTCTAGTAAGGCAAACTCCACCGCTCGCGTGCGCACTTCATCGCGATCTCCTGAAAAATGTTGCTTATGAGTCGTAATAACACCGTTTTTTTGCCCCCATCCAAACCAAACGCATCCCACCGGATTGATCAAACTACCACCACCAGGTCCCGCCACACCAGATATTGCCATGCTCCAATGTGCGCGACACTGTCTAAGCACACCCTCAGCCATGGCAGTCACAGTCTCTTGACTGACTGCGCCAAATTCCGCGATAGTCTCAGCGTCCACTCCTAGCATGTCAATTTTGGCTTGATTACTATAAGTGATATACCCACGATCAAACCACTGAGAGGATCCGGGCATGTCCGTACAAACTTTAGACAAATAACCGCCGGTGCACGACTCCGCCACAGCTAATTGCTGGCCGCGCTGTGTTAACTGCTGAGAAATATAGGTGACGATTGAGTGCATAGTATCCTTCCGATTGTATTTCAGTTTAATTTAACATGCATTGCTAGCTAACTTAGTTACACTTACCCCTATGAGCGAACAATCGAACGAAAAACATACCCCAATGATGCGCCAATATCTGGCCATCAAGGCAGATCATCCCGACAAGTTACTATTTTATCGTATGGGAGATTTTTATGAATTATTCATGCAAGATGCTGAAAAAGCCGCTCAATTACTAGATTTGACCCTAACCGCGCGAGGTAACTCCAACGGTCAACGTGTCCCTATGGCAGGTGTGCCTGTCCATGCCGCTGAAAATTACTTAGGCCGCTTAGTCAAAGCAGGCGAATCCGTCGCTATATGTGAACAAACCAGTGATCCGGCCACCAGTAAAGGCTTGGTCAAACGTGAAGTTGTGCGCATTATGACACCCGGCACCATCACTGATGACGGTTTACTCGATCATAAACGTGATAATCCGATCTGTTCAATCTACCCGCACAATGGAATGATCGGACTCGCCAGCATTGAGCTGAGTTCAGGAGATTTTCTTCTCCAACACCTGCACAATGAGAATGAGTTGTTATCCGAGCTAGAGAGACTTCGTCCTGCAGAGATCATCGTTGATCAACCTTGCCCGTTAGGCACTTTAAGTACTAATCAACACACTATTGCGGAATGGCATTTTGAGTATGACAGTG
>CAZKDD010000042.1:0-7917 GCA_964551535.1 uncultured Thiotrichales bacterium
CCAGAAGAATGTCGATTATATTGTTAGAAACGATGAAGTGATCATTGTGGATGAGTTTACTGGTCGCACCATGCCTGGTAGACGCTGGTCTGAGGGTTTACATCAGGCAGTTGAGGCCAAAGAGGGTGTTAAGATTCAAAATGAGAATCAAACGCTTGCTTCGATTACTTTTCAAAATTATTTTAGGCTCTATCATAAACTCAGTGGGATGACCGGCACAGCCGATACTGAGGCATTTGAGTTTCAACAAATATATGGTTTAGAAGTGGTTGTAATTCCAACCCATAAACCTATGTTACGTGAAGACCGTGGTGATGCGATCTACATGACTATGCAAGAAAAGTATGACGCCATCATTGAAGACATTAAGCATTGTGCTCAGAAAGGACAACCAATTTTAGTTGGGACTGCGTCGATTGAATCTTCAGAGCATTTATCTACAGCGCTAACAAAAGCCAACATTGAGCATCAAGTTCTAAACGCCAAACATCACGCGTCAGAGTCTGAGATCATTATTCAGGCAGGTCTGCCTGGCAAAGTCACTATAGCGACCAATATGGCGGGTCGGGGAACCGATATTGTACTCGGTGGCAATATTGAAGCGCAGTTAGAAGCACTGGATTTGAATAATGATGCAGACAAGATCGCTGAGCTCAAACAACAATGGCAACAGCGACATGACGCGGTCATTGAGGCTGGTGGTTTGCATATCATTGGCACCGAGCGTCATGAGTCACGACGGATTGATAATCAATTACGTGGCCGTTCTGGGCGTCAGGGCGATCCGGGCTCCAGTCGTTTTTATCTATCTTTAGAAGATAATTTGATGCGTATTTTTGCCTCTGAGCGTATGCGTGTGATGATGCAGAAGCTTGGTATGGAGGAGGGTGAGTCGATTGAACATCCTTGGGTGACTAAAGCGATAGAGAATGCTCAGCGTAAGGTTGAGTCACACAATTTTGATATTCGTAAACATTTGCTTGAATATGACGACGTAGCTAATGATCAGCGCAAAGTTATTTATGAGCAACGCACAGAGTTAATGAGCACGGATGATATTTCAGAAAATATTCAAGCTATACGTCATGATGTCATCGACACACTGATTAGTACATACATCGCGCCCAATAGTATGGAAGAGCAATGGGATATTGAAGGATTAAGCAGTGAATTGAATAAAGAGTTTGAAGCCAATATGCCTATTCAACAATGGTTGGATGAAGAGCATGATCTTCATGAAGAATCATTGCGCCAGCGCATACAAAGTAATATTCAAAGCATAATGGCTAGTAAGCTAGAAGTTATTACTGAGAGTATGATGCGTACGCTAGAAAAAGATATTATGTTGCAGATGCTAGATACTAAATGGAAAGAACATCTAGCTGCTATGGACTATCTACGTCAGAGTGTTAATTTGCGTGGTTTTGCTCAAAAGAATCCCAAGCAAGAATACAAGCGTGAAGCCTTTCAAATGTTTCAGCAGATGTTAGAAGATATTAAGCGAGATACGATTATATTTTTGTGTCGCGTACAGTTGAAAAACCCTGATGCAGTGGAAGACAACTTAATTGATCCAAATGTTGAATCTGATGGTATTCAGATGCAACATGCTCAAGCTGATAACTTACTTCAATCTCATGAAGAAACAGCCATGCCACCAGAGCAGTCTGGTGGCAAATTGCCACAAGCTAAATCTGGATTGGCACCAATTACTCGCAATGGTAAAAAAGTTGGCAGAAATGATCCTTGTCCATGCGGTTCTGGTAAGAAATATAAACAATGCTGCGGTAAGCTCACTTAATGCCAGTAGGATTTATACAACATGAAACCATACATAGTATTGCAGGGGTGCGCCTAGCTTCTGTTGCTGCAGGTATTCGATATCAAAATCGTGATGATTGTGTGCTGATAGAAGTGGCTGAGCATAGTTCTGTCGCAGCAGTATTCACAAAGAATGCATTTCGCGCAGCGCCGGTAGAATTGGCTGCTAACAATATTGCGCAGGCTTGTCCGCGCTATCTCATTATTAATGCTGGTAATGCTAATGCGGGTGTAGGTGATGCCGGCATGTTAAGCGCCTTGCAAACGACACAAGCAATTGCAGCGCATACTCATGTTGAAGCTCAGCAAGTTTGTCCTTTTTCTACCGGTGTCATAGGTGAGAGATTAGATGCGGATAAGATTATTGTAAAAATTCCCGAATTAGTCGCTAAGTTAGATGTTGATAACTGGAGACAAGCAGCTTCCGCTATCATGACGACAGATACGCAAGAAAAAATTTATAGTAAAAAAATACAATTACAGGGTAAATCAGTTTGTATTACGGGCATGGCAAAAGGCTCGGGCATGATTCAGCCAAATATGGCGACGATGTTGTCTTACATTGCCACAGATTGCGGTGTGCAGACGGATTTGTTGCAGAAATTATTAACCCAGTCAGTGGCTACTAGTTTTAACGCTATTACTGTAGACAGTGATACCTCCACCAATGATGCTTGTGTATTAATTGCAACAGGTGAGTCAAAAATACAACTAGAACACTGTGATGCTGAAGAGTATGAGCAATTTCTATCAGCCTTGAACGAAATTATGCGTTTATTGGCTCAGTCTATAGTTCGTGATGGTGAGGGTGCTAGCAAGTTTATTACTGTTCAGGTTCAAGGTGCTCAAAGTTTACAACAAGCTAAAACAATTGCTTTTTCGGTTGCCAATTCTCCTTTGGTTAAAACAGCCTGTGCGGCTAGTGACGCCAATTGGGGCCGTATTATGGCAGCAGCTGGAAAAGTAGATGATGACCAATTAGATCTGAGTGCAGCTAGTTTGAAGATCAATGATGTATTGATACTGCAAGACGCGCAGCTAGTGGATTCATATACCGATGCGGCAGGAATGACTGTAATGGCGCATGATGATATCTGTATCACACTAGACTTGCATATAGGGGACTGTGAGCATTGTGTATGGACTACGGATCTTACTCATGAATATATTCGTATCAATGCAGAATATCGTAGTTAGTAAACCTTATCAGTGATTGGTATTTGTAGTATTTTTTTAAACTTAATTGATGATGCTCAAACAAAAAATTAGTTTAGCAGTGATGGTCAATTCACAAGGGCAGATTCTACTCTCACAACGCAAAAAGGGTCTTCATTTTGAGGGCTTATGGGAATTTCCGGGTGGAAAACTTCTTCCTGGCGAGTCTTTCAAGCAAGCATTAAGACGTGAGATTGAGGAAGAGCTCAATTTCACACTGGGTGAATGTAAAAAGTTAATCGACTTTAATTATAGCTATCCAGACCGTGAGTTGCACTTTCAAGTATTTATCGTGCCTGTTGAGAGTGTTGTCATTCAACATGCTGAAAATCAATCTATACGCTGGATAGAAAAGTCACAATTAAAGACATTAGATTTACCTGATGCGAATGAGGTCATTTGTAACGCATTGTTGATGCCAGACTTGTATATGATTGCTGACCATGAAATATTCGGTGATAAAATCATAGCAGTGGTAGAAAAACAATTGCAATGTGGTGTGCGGATAGTTCAGTACCGCATCACTGATGAATATTTTTCAGAGCAACATATAGAAATCGGTCGGCAACTGAAAACATTATGTAATAAGCATTCTGCCACATTGGTGCTCAACTCTAATTGGCAGTTGTGGCAATCAATTCAACCACATGGCGTGCATATTAAAAGCTGTGATCTCCCTAAATATAAAGATTTTCAACAACAAATACCTTTTCAGGCTTTGTCTGCCGCTTGTCATAATGAGCATGATGTCGAGTGGATTAATCGTTTAGCCATAAATAGTGCAATTGTCGGTTCTGTGCACCCGACTCAAACACATCCTCAAGGCGCTACCATGGGATGGGTGGGTTTCAGTCGCTTATGTCAAAAAATCAATAAACCCGTCTACGCCATTGGTGGTTGTAAACCAACGGATGTTGATACTTCACAGGTATATGGTGGGCAGGGCATTGCTGCAATTCGTGGATTCTTAAATTGATGATTGCTGTTAGAAGTTACAGCAGCTGAGTTCGAATTTAATATCTTCTTTCAGCTGTTTAGGTGCTTCATCTGGATTCTTATGGGTGAGAAAACTGATTGAGATGCGATGTTTGCCTGCACTGATTTCTGGGAAACACTGATAATTCTTGTCTATGCTAACACGGATCAGTTGATTGGGTTGTTGAGGGTTAAGAGTGAGTTGATAAAATCCAGATTCTGCTAAACATTCACTATAGCTTGTACTTCCTCTTATGAGATCTAGACAATTATGTATAGCTTTTTGAATCACTTCAAAAGGCGCTAACCAAGTTTGTAATTTATGTTTTCTGTTGACAGATTCTTGAGACAACCAAAAATGGTAGGCAGGTAAATCAAAGTCACAAGTGCCCCCGGGGATGGCCATGCGTTGTCTGATAGCATTAACAAAGTCATGTTCCCTTAAATTAGCGAATATTGGCCCTTCAATATGATCCAGCTCTATAACTAGACTGGCTTGATGATTAATAATACTGGTTAATTTAGCTTGATCAATGTCAGGTAGCTTAGCTAGGTGAGAGAGAGTAGTTTGCTGACGATTAATTTCTTTTAGTAATTCTCTCTTGAGGTCACCGCGTGTCACCAGTGCATACAACTCAATTAATGTTGATACTGCGATATGAGTATCCCATGGATGATCCTGATCGATATAGTAAACGCAACGAGCGTAGAGCTCTTCTACGCGCATAAAAGTACGCATGCGTTCATTTAATGGTTGTTCAAAAGTGATTGTGTCTGACATCTAGTTATTATGAAATGAGCTTGCACTTAATTCCATATATTTTTTGTGTAAATGATCAATCTGTAGATCTAATGCATCAATAGCACCATGATTAAAGATGATGTCATCAGCGTGTGAAAGACGGGTTTGCCGATCAATTTGCTTGTGCATAATCTGACGAACTGCTTGTTGATCACAGTTATCTCTCACACTGGCACGCATCATTTGTGTAGTCTCATCGCTGTCGATGACCAATATTCTGTCGAATTGGTCTTGTAAGTGCAGCTCGAATAGCAATGGAACGACAATTAAAACGTAAGGGGCATCTATACAACGAGTTTGTTGTTTAATGGCTTCTAATATTCTTGGATGCAGGATTGCTTCTAATTGTGCACGTTTTTGCTCATCAGAAAAAATACTTTGGCGTAGATAGCTTCGATTAATATGACCATCAGCTGATAGTGCTTGTGGCCCAAACTGAGTAACTATTTGCTGATGAATATGTTCATCATTATCCAACAGCTGACGATTGATTTCGTCAGCATCTATAATGGGACAATCATAGAGACTGTGAAATTTCTGGCACACCGTGGTTTTGCCAGACCCTATTCCGCCTGTGAGGCCAATCAGAAGCACGTTTCACTCGTTTTATAAAATATTGAATAGAGATTTTACATGATTACTCAAAAGTAAACACACAAGGCCTGCTAATACCAAATAAGGGCCAAAGGGTATGGCAGTATTTGAGGTTAAGCGTTTTGAAATTATCAGGCTGACACCGACAATACTGCCAATGATAGAGGATATAAATATGATGGGTATGATATAGCTCATGCCCAACCATGCACCGAGCGCTGCCAAAAGCTTGAAATCCCCATAACCCATACCTTCTTTGTCAGTGATGAATTTGAACGCTTGAAATACTAACCACAAAGATAGATAACCAAACACTGCACCATACAAGCTATCCTCTAGACTACAGAATAATTCAAAGCTGTTAGCTATCAAACCTAACCAGAGTAAAGGTAACGTTAAATTATCAGGCAGTAGTGAAGTATTGAAATCGATGACAGCGAGCGCTATCAAACCCCAAATCAATAGTAGAGCCGCTATTGTTTGTAGGCTGGGTCCATAGACATAAGCGCAAGCTACAGACAGTATGGCAGTGCAGATTTCAACGAGTGGATATTGTATTGAAATCGCCTTGTCACAGTGTCGACATCGGCCTCGTAGCACCACATAGCTAAACATCGGAATATTCTCTATCCAGCTGATCTGATGGTGACAAGATGGGCAACGTGATCGAGGTGCCAGTAAATTGAATTTTGGCTGTGTGCTTAACTTTGAAAATCCATTCAGTTGCAGTTCACAGTCACGGGTCCATTGTCGCTCTAACATGATGGGTAATCGTAAAATGACGACATTTAGGAAACTGCCCATCAACAACCCGAGTATGCCTATGCAGAGTAGTAGAAAAACTAAGTTAGTTTGTAGGATATTGAGAAAATTCATTGTGTGTTATACCACAGAACCCATTTGAAAAATTGGTAAGTACATAGCGATGACTAAGCCGCCAACCAGTACACCAAGGACAGACATAATTAAAGGTTCGAGTAAACTACTCAATCCATTCACTAAATTATCCACATCATCTTCATAAAAGTCAGCAATTTTTGCAAGCATACTGTCCAGAGACCCCGATTGTTCACCAATCGAAATCATTTGTACCACCATGTTAGGGAATAATTCATGGCTGCGCATGCTTTGATGCAGTTGTGTGCCTGTTGCAACTTCTTCTCTGATATTTAGTATCGCCTCATGGAATAGAATATTGCCAGTGGCACCGGCGACTGAGTTCATGGCTTACACTAATGGAACACCCGCCGCAAACATGGTTGATAGGGTGCGACTGAAACGTGCGATGGCTGATTTTTTCAAAATAGTGCCGATAATGGGTAACTTTAGAGCAAGACGATCACATTGCTTATGTATGTTAAAAAAACGTTTTTTCATTTCGCGCAGAGTAAATGAGGAGATTATTACTACAGAAAATACTATCCACCAATAAGCTTGCATGAATTCTGATAAGTCGATGACTAGATGTGTAAACATAGGCAAATCAGCACCAAAGCTAGAAAAAATCTCTTGAAATTGTGGCACTACATAAATCAATAAAATCACACAAACGAGGATGGCGATAATGACAACGGCTGTAGGATAAAATAATGCTTTTTTTACTCTCGCTTTAATGGCTTCAGTTTTTTCTTTATATAGTGCAATTTTATCTAATAGTGTTTCTAGAGTGCCTGATTTTTCTCCTGCCGCTATAAGGTTGCAAAACAGTGCATCGAAATGTGATGGATGGTTTCTTAGAGCGTTAACTAAGCTATTGCCGCCTTCAATATCATTTTTAATATCTACTAGTAATTTCTGCATAGCAGGATTCTCATGGCCGTTAGCAGTGATTTCAAAAGCTTGTACTAAAGGCACGCCAGCAGACATCATGATGGCAAGTTGACGTGAAAAAATTGCAATCTCTTTAGTAGGAATTTTTTTCGAATATGGTGAAAATAATGGCTGCTTGATTTTTTTGACATGGGTGGGCTTGATGCCCAGACGGCGTAATTCTGCTTTCATTAATAATAAGCTGGTAGCTTCGCTTTTTCCTGATACGCTAGCGCCTCTATTATCGATACCTTGCCATGAATAAATTCTTAAGTCCGAGCGGGTAGATGACATGATACTTATCTTATTCGTAGCTGATGCGATTGACTTCATCCAGACTGATCATGCCTTGTAGCGCTTTATTCAATGCCGCTTGTTTGAGCGTGGTAATACCCTCTGCGATTGCCTGCTGAGCTAAATCTTTGGCATTGCCCCCCTCCATAATTATACGTTCGATGGCATCAGATATAGGTAACACCTGATACAGCCCGATACGTCCAGCGTGACCATCTGTGCAATGTGAGCAGCCGACAGCTTTGTATAATTGTGCTGATTGAATTTGCACTTGATCTAGACCTGCTTCAAGCAATGTTTCAGGTGGCAGTTCGTGTGGGGTTTTACATTTTTCACATAGGGTGTGCGCTAATCTTTGCGCTATGATTAAGTTAATAGCGGAAGCAATGTTGTAGCTAGCTACGCCC
>CAZKDD010000043.1:0-7892 GCA_964551535.1 uncultured Thiotrichales bacterium
AATAAATCAATACCGCGACCAAACTTCCCGCATGAGCAACCACGTCCATGAATAACCCTTGGTCTTGCCATTCAAATAATAGCGACACCAAAACCAGATGTGCAGAGCTTGATATAGGCAGAAATTCTGTGATTCCTTGTATTAAACCTAGGCAAATAATTTGTAACAAATCCATCATTGGCACCATACTCTCGCACACCGATAGGCTCAATCAAATTATCTTAATTAAGCAAGACAATTTAACGAAATATACTTGTACTACTTAATGCGGAAAAAATTTCATCGCACTATGCTACATTACTTGATTAATTCACATTAACACTTAAGGTCTTCGTTATGACATCACAACCAGCAAAAGTCGCCTTAGTGACTGGTTCAGCCAAACGTATTGGTGCAGAAATCGTCCGCCGCCTTCACAACGAAGGATACAATGTCATTTTGCACTACAACGGTTCTCGACCACTAGCTGAAGCCATTGCCGAGCAACTCAATACTGAACGTGATAATAGCATCACCTTAATACAATATAATCTTCTTGATTTTGACAACATAGCGGCTTTCGCTGAGCAAATACTCTCAATCTATGGACGTCTTGATGTGTTGATCAACAATGCCTCCACGTTCTATCCAACGCCTATGGATGATATCGATTTTCAGCAATGGGATGATCTGATGGGTGTGAATGTGAAAGCGCCTTTATTTTTAAGCAAAGCACTGGCACCTACTCTCAAAACTCATCATGGCAATATCATTAATATCGTGGATATACACTCAGGGCGTCCACTTAAGGACTACCCTATCTATAGTATCGCTAAAGCCGGGCTGAAAATGCTAACCAAATCACTCGCGCGTGAACTCGCCCCTGAGATACGTGTGAATGGTGTCTCACCAGGCGCCATCATGTGGCCTGAGGTGGAAGACTATGAATCCACCCATGCAGAAATTATTGAAAGAACGGCTCTTAAACGTGAAGGGCATCCGACGGATATTGCAAACTGCGTCTGGTACCTGATCAATCAAGCCGACTATGTGACCGGACAAATCATCGCTATAGATGGTGGCCGCACATTAAGCAATTAAACGCATTTAATTTGTTATGTAAGTGACGAGCTCGCGCAGACAGGGTCTCTAAACAGCGTTCAAATCAACCATAGTAAGATTGAGTTGTGTCTTGTCAAAATCTTGCCATATCTGCCTTATGCTCACTTGTAATTGAGGATGAATTAGCTCCGGTGCAATATCAAACAAGGGTTTCAAGACAAACGGGTATTTGGTGATATCTGAGCTTGGCAGTGCGACATGTGGTTCGTTGACGATCCAATCTGCATACAATAATTGATCTAAATCCAGTGTACGCGATATGAATTGATTTTGACTCATACGTATACGTAGATGAGAAGCCTCGATCTCACGTAGTCGGTTGAACATGCCTGTGGGCGTCAAACTAGTCTCAAAACCTACCACACAATTATAAAAATCTTCACCTTCAAAGCCATTTGCCGCCGTTTGATAGACGGGTGAGACATCTACTTGTCCAAATTCCAGCTTCAATTCATCGAGAACTTTAATAATGTGGAAGCGCTTATCAATGTTACTACCCACCCCAACATATACTCGAGCCATTTACTCCTTCACTCCCCTCTCAATAGTGACACCCACTGCATCAGATCCTCTCACCGCACCCGGTTTTGCAATCGTGATACGCAACCACAATACGCCAAATTCCTGCATGATGGTTTGAGCAATTAATTCTATCAATGTCTCTACAAGCTGTGGTTGGTTGTCTTTGACAATGTCTCGGATCTTTTGTGAGATGGCTTTGTAATCTAGGGTGTCTTCAAGGGCATCAGAAGCTGCGGCGGCAGCAATATCTGTACGCATCTCCAAATCCACCCGAATTTTTTGCTTAACTTGTCGCTCCCAGTCAAATACGCCGATCACTGCGTCCATGCTGAGATTCTGAATAAAGACTGTATCCATAGCTCGTTATGTGTTGGTTTTTATATATTTGGGGTATCTAATGCGTCTATTATGCGCTAATTTTCACTATAATAGGATATACACAAAACAGCACTTCCCTTAGATTTAGCTTTCTGTTAGATTACGTCGCCCTAACGCATTATTAAAACTTAACGAAGAAAACCCATGTCTAGAGTATGCCAAGTCACCGGTAAGCGCCCTGTAGCAGGCAATAATGTCTCACACGCGCACAATAAAACACGTCGCAGATTCCTGCCTAACCTACATACCCACCGTTTTTGGGTAGAAAGTGAAGGCCGTTGGGTCAAACTGCGTCTCTCAACCAAAGGCATGCGTATTATTGATAAAAAAGGTATTGATACCGTTATCGCTGAAATACGCGCTCGTGGCGAGACTGTTTAACCATTAATCACCCGTAATAGACAAACCAACTTTAGTCATACCCGACACCTGAGGATTCTCATCATGCGTGACAAAATCAAACTCGTTTCCAGTGCTGACACCGGTCATTTTTATACTACGACTAAGAACAAGCGCACCATGCCTGACAAAATGGAAATCAAAAAGTACGACCCAGTGGTACGCAAGCATGTCATGTATAAGGAAGCCAAGATTAAGTAATCTTTGCCTCAAAGCAAGTGCTCTAAGCTAGATTCTCCGAATATTTTTTCTTCTATACTGGCTAAGCCCTGTCAACACACATCCAATCACCCCTGATTCATGGCGGCTGAACTCGTCCACAAATTGACATCACTATCACACGTGATGCGCTTACATAAGCGCAAATCTTAAGGTGTAAAATATCCTACTCTAACGATAGTTATAGATCGGCGCTAAGGTATATCCACGCAATGATTGTGCAAACTCTTCGAGCGCTCGAATACCGCTTTGTTCGGCCTCATGACACCATTGTGTTAATGCTTTCAGCATGCCTTCGTTATCATGATAACGTTGCGTCCATAGCGCTTTAAGACGTTCTTTATGTTCATAAACAATTCTAAGCGACTGATTTTCAGAAAGAATCCCATTTAATTTGACAATTTGGCACTGTGTCATTCGACTTGGCTCACGCACCAGCATGGCGTGTACATCATTCAGTACATGGCGATTATCACTGATAGGTGTAAGTTCTGACTTCAATACAGGCAATGTCACTTGTTTAGCATAATCTGCCATTAAATGAAGTTGGCTGATCAGCAAAGCACGCATAGTGTCTGCATCCAATACTTCACGAGAGGAAGTTTGCACAGGTATCGGGGCGACTTTCTTGACACTGGCCAGCCTAAGCCAGGACAGCAGTTTGATATACATCCAACCGATATCAAATTCCCACCATTTAACCGAGAATTTAGCCGAACTAGGATAAGCGTGATGGTTGTTGTGCATTTCTTCACCGCCGATCAAAATGCCAATATTGGTGAGATTGGTTGAACCATCTTTGGGTTCGAAATTACGGTATCCCCAATAATGTCCCGCTCCATTAATGATGCCTGCAGCAAAAATCGGAATCCAAACCATCTGAATCGCCCAATATGTTATGCCTATAGGACCATAAATCAGTACACAGAGTACAAACCACAGCGTAATACCTAAGTTGCGATAGCGAGAATAAAGATGATTTTCTATCCAATCATCCGGTGCGCCATGGCCAAAATCCTGACAAATCTGCTCATCTTGAGCGGCCGCACGATATAACTCTGCGCCCTCCAATAGTACTTTTCTAATTCCATAAACATAAGGGCTATGAGGATCTTCCTTATCTTCTGTATGAGCATGATGTTTGCGATGAATGGAAATCCACTCTCTGGTGACCTGAGCAGTGGTGGCCCACAACCAAAATCTAAAAAAATGACTCATTAGTGGATGTAGGTCTATGGCACGATGGGCCATACACCGGTGTAAATAGAGGGTAACTGAGACAATAGTGATATGTGTCGTTAGCAAAACACATAGTATTTGTCCCCACCAAGGTAAATCTATCAAACCTTCTAACATCCACTATCCTTGAGGCATATTGCCGAAACTTCATAGTGCGAGGATGATACGCGGCTTGTAGCGTCTGCGACAAGCAATAGATTTTCCAGAATCATAAATGAGTCTATTACAAGCATAAAAAATTCTGTAAAAAACTCATCACCGATATCGGATGGCGTGTAAAATCAAACTGTTATGAACATAACATCAGGCAAGTGCGAGTTAGCATAAAATACATATGATGGTCACTATCTTAATACTTAATGAAATAACCCTTTCAATTGACACATTTAAATCATCTACATAACGATTAAAAACACCAATTAACTCAATGAATCTTAAGCTGTCTTCAACCATAAATATCACGCTGTCACCTAAAACAGCCCAGATGGGCAGTAGTGCCCACTTTGTCATTGATTTTGATTGCTCTGGAACAGATCCCTTGGTCACTGTTCCGTTGAAAAATCTTCAGTTAGACGCTATCACCGAATGTTGGACAGGGCTGCAATCGGTGCCCGATTATCACCATTGGCAATGTTTTCATAATCATGAGTTCTTACTTGCTAAAGTCCCCGCAAGCATGACTACTACAGCCCTTGAGGAACTATCACTCGATCAAGTCGCAGAAGAGGCATACTCAGCAATCTTTGAGCTCATGCAACAGCTTGGCTATCCTCACTTGTGTCGTACTTGGAATTATTTCTCAGATATTACTGCAAGCACTGCACACCCGCATAATCGCTATCAATTATTCTGCACTGGGCGGAGTCGCGCATATGAGAAGTATCAGGCGCCATTACACTATCCAGCGGCAACTGTTGTGGGTGTGCCCGAAGATGGATTACATATTTATTTCTTAGCAGCCAAACATGCCGGACATGCCATTGAGAATCCGCAACAAGTCAGTGCCTATGATTACCCCAAGCAATACAGCCAAGACGCACCTTTGTTCGCACGCGCTTTATTACATGAAACGCCCTCACAATCATTATTTTTTGTATCAGGTACAGCCAGTATTCGTGGCCATAGCAGTCAACATCTTGATAATGTAATGCAGCAAACTCATGCCAGCCTAGATAATATTCAAGCGCTGATCAAAACGGGCCAAGAAAAATATGCACTCGACATGAGTGATCTATCACAATTCACTCAATTTAAAGTCTATATAAAACACGCTGAAGACTTGGCCTTAGTTAAATCACAAATACAACAACGCTGTGGGCAGCAAGCACAGTGCATTTATTTACAGGCAGACCTTTGTCGCACAGAACTATTGGTTGAGATAGAGGCATGTCGAATCCATAATAATTTAAGCTGATATGCCTGAATTACCAGAAGTAGAAATTACTCGTCGTGGTATAGAGCCTCATATTCAACATCAAACAATTACGCAAGTGATTATTCGTCAATCACAATTACGTTGGCCCATCCCAAAACAAATACAGTCAGAATTAACCCAACAAATAATTCAATCAGTAACACGTCGTGGCAAATATCTTCTACTAAACACTACGCAGGGCCACTTAATTTTACACCTAGGCATGTCGGGTAGCTTACGCATCGCCAAGCATGGAAGTGATATTCGCAAACACGATCACTTTGATTTGGTATTCAATAATTTTAGTCTCAGACTTCATGACCCCAGACGCTTTGGTTGTGTTCTATGGACTAAGCGTAATCCCATGAATCACAAGCTGTTAGTTAATCTTGGCCCAGAACCATTGAGTTCAGACTTGACTGCAGAATATCTATATCACAGCTCACGCAATCGCCGTGTCGCGGTCAAAGAGTTCATTATGAATTCTCACATCGTGGTGGGTGTAGGTAACATTTATGCCACTGAAGCACTATTCATGGCAGGCATACATCCAAAGCGTGCGGCAGGTAATGTCTCATTGCAACGCTACCAACGTTTGGTTGAGGCAATTAAAACGGTACTCAGTAGAGCACTAGAATGTGGCGGCACTACACTGAGAGATTTCAGTAATGAACGAGGACAACCCGGATACTTTAGTATTGAACTGCAAGTATATGGGCGTGCTGGTCAGCCCTGCGTCATTTGTGGAAACTCATTATCCGCAATCAAACAAAGTCAGCGTACCACCACGTACTGCAAGCATTGTCAAAAATAATATTTCAGTTATGGTTTGACGATCGCTAATCCCTCTCCGCGCGGATCGGAAGCTGCCGTTAAATGGCCTTTGTGACGGTGCTTGCTGATGACTTGCATATTGCCATAACGGTAGTTAATCTCTTTCAGAGTATGACCTTTTTTAACGAGCATTTGCTGCACATGCTCTGACAAAGCATTTTTTTCAAACTGAGTAACATCGGGTATGTATTGATGATGAAAACGCTCACGCTTGACTATCTGTTCACTGGTCGCACCCTGTTGAAACTCGATCAACGCCAGGGCTAGCATGCTGATAATGCGACTCCCACCCGGTGTACCAGCAATCAATAAACGATCTTTTGAGTACGCGAATAGCGGTGTCATACTCGATAACATCCGTTTCTTAGGCTCTATAGCATTGGCGCTTGATCCCACCAGTCCGTAGACATTACCTACACCCTCTGCAATCACAAAATCATCCATTTCATCATTGAGCAATATGCCTGTGCCGGGCGCGACGAAGCCACTGCCAAATGGATAATTGATTGAAAGCGTAGCAGCCACATAGTTGCCTTCAGCATCGATGACAGAAAAATGGGTTGTGTCTTGTCCTTCATTAGCTTCAATAGTGGCCAGTGTTTGACTCACACTGGCGTGCTGCGGATCAAATGTTTTGAACTTAGTCTGTGCATATTGTCGATTTAATAACTTCTGCATGGGGATATCAGTAAAATCTGGATCGCCTAAGTACAGCGCACGATCTTGATACGCTCTGCGCATAGCTTCAACAACAATATGCGTCATCTGTGATGGTTGATATTGGCTTAAATCATAAGGTTCAAGCATGGCCAATATCTGCGTCAACACCACACCCCCTGATGTCGGCGGTGGTGGCAAGATCAGTGTTAAGTCTTTATAACTCGACCGAATCGGTGTGCGCAGTTTTATTTGGTATTGCTGTAAATCTTCCAACTGCCAAATCCCTCCTGCTGCTTGCACGCCATTAACCAGCTGGATTGCTAATTCCCCCTGATAAAAAACCTCTTGTCCATGTGTGGCAATGAGTTGCAGACTATGTGCTAGGTCTTTTTGAATTAAGCGCGCTTGTTCTGATTGTAAAAATATTTTTTCAGCAGCAGGTGATTTGGATAGAGTATCTGCACGCATTTTGATAAACCGTTGATACTGTTCTCCAGGAATAAAGCCATCACGTGCATATCGAATAGCGGCGGCAAGATTAGCGCTCAATGGGCGCTTACCATAATGTTCAGAGATATAATCTAAAGCTGCAACCACGCCAGGTATGCCAGCAGCACGAGGGCCGTCTACAGAATCACGAGTGGGCTTGCCATGCTCATCAAGGTACATATTTTTAGTGGCTGCCAGTGGTGCAACTTCGCGACCATCAATTACAACATCTGAGTTAGTTTTTGCTTCATGTAATAACCAAAAACCGCCACCCCCTATACCACTGCCATAGGGCTCTACTACAGCCAGAGCTGCACTAATGGCAACTGCGGCATCAAATGCATTGCCCCCATTGTCTAAAACTTCCACCCCTGCTTGTGTGGCAAGTGGGTGTGCCGTCGCTAGGGCATAAGAATGAGCATGTGCGTTATGCACGAGTATCATCAGGATAATGATTACTTTAAACATTATTTTTTTAACCTATTATACTTTGCTTGTAACTCTCGCTTAGATTCTTGATACGCAGGGTGAGTGAAAATACAAATCACAGGACAAACTTCTATACATTGTGCTTGTTCGAATTGCCCAACACACTCTGTGCATAGTTTTGGATCAATTTGATAATACTCATCACCTA
>CAZKDD010000044.1:0-7864 GCA_964551535.1 uncultured Thiotrichales bacterium
TGTAAGCAGTGCATAGAAACTCTGTGAATGAGCGAATGCATAGGTGTGAATCATTTATCAAGGCAAATGAAAAAAGGCTCCTTAAAGGAGCCTTTTTTGTTCCTGTTAAATAGGTCGAATCTAAAAGTCATCAATGACGACATTATTTAATTTGTTGGCCTTGATGTCATCCACGGTAGGTAATAGCGTGGCTGCGATTAAGGATTGACCGCAGTTACTTTTCTTAGATTGCATGCCGTCTAACCAGGCTTTTATATTGGCACGTGAATCTATCATGTCAGGGGCAGCTAACTGAATAAGATGGCAAGTTGCTGTCCAATGTAGGTCGGCCATGGTGTAGTTTTTACCACCAATATATTTATCCTTACCTAGCAGCGCATTTAAGTCATCGAGTAGTGGGTTCAGTGTTTGTTTTGCTGAATCCATTTTGGCTGCATCATTAGTGCCAGAGCAGATGGCTTCGTCAACCAGTGTTAAAACGCTGGTGCCAGATTGGGCACGCGACTTGTCGATCCACATTTCTTGTTCGGATGCCATGGTGATGTTTTTAGGAATCAGTGAGAAGCCGAGACCACGAGCATTGACGTACTCTGTAATCGCTTTACTACCGGTGGTGAAATAATCATTTTCTTTCAGCGCCGGAGCCATGCCAAATTCAGCTACTGAGGTAAACTCATCTGAGTCAAGCTCATCCATACTAATGACACCGCAATTCATCTCCATGCCTTGTTCAGCTGCAATGAGGATGCACTTGAGTGTCTCGGCACAATAAGGAGCGCCGAGTAGTTGCAGTACATATTGAGTTTTTTTCATATCACCAGATAGGCCATAATCACCTGCACCATCATCGGCAATTGCTCTTTGATCAAATAAATCCATAGTGTTATTCCTTTAAAAAAGATGTGATGTTTAGTTGAGGTGACTCATGTAGCTGGCGCGAAGATTGTCTGGAATATTTTCTTCTACACGTCCCAACCAAGTTTCAACATTAGTGAGGCCTGACGGTAACTTACCGGCCTTTTTCAAACACAGAACGCTGGCGGCAACCGGCGCATCGGCTTGTGTTAAAGGTCCAACAAGATAATCTTGTTGAGCTAAAATCTCGTTCATGCGTGCAGTCACTTGATCCACCTTTTCATTGTTATCCAGTAAAGATGAGCTGACTTCTATCCAGCGGTTTTGATCGCCTAAGTGACGTGCTTTTTTGGGTCGTAGTGGAGCACCTTCCCCGCGCACATCAAGATATGTCTCGATAGCACTCTCTCCAACTAGTGTCACAGGTCCGTGAGTAAGGGTGACGTTATCGGCATCATTTATTGTGATTTCCATAGAAACTTTTCGTACGCCGGCGGTCATGATGCATTTAGCCGTTGCAGCGGTTGCCGGACCGGAGAGCGCGTAGGTGTCATTTGCACCTGCGGCTGCGGTTTTTTCTTTCTTTTTGCCGAATCCAAATAGGCCCATGTTATTCCTCCATAATTAATAGGGGTAAGGTGATCTTTGGCTTTGTCAGCCTTTTGTCCAATAATTTTTGTTAAATTGTCTGCATTTGTACAAAATACGTGGATAAATCACTATTTTGTTATCCTTTTGTACTAGACAAGCAGGTGTAGAATATGCTTTTCTGAGTGCAAAATCAATTTAAAGTCTTGATATACATCAATAAACAACCATTCTCTATCTATTGGGTTGAGAAATTTGTAACTTGCGATGATTAATTCATGACACTAATGTTAGCTGATTCATGGGGCAGTTTAATTGGTATTTGCCCTTACTCTTTAGCAAGTGAAAGACAGGGAAGGAAAATGTCCGAACCAGACGCAAATGATTTTAGCGCCACAGGTAAGTGGATGATGATTCTGATGTGGATTATTGGCATTGCTTTGCTGACACAATTTTTTTCAAAGATTCTTGATCACAAGAACAATCCTAATCAGAACCTTAGCACCTTAGAATTAGAAGATGGCAGTAAGCAAGTGGTGTTGAAAGCCACTCGCCACGGTCATTATGTGGCAAATGGTACGATTAACGGTGAGCGCGTATTGTTTTTGGTTGATACAGGGGCCAGCTTTGTGGCCATTCCTGAGCATGTGGCTCAGCGTTTGAGACTGCAAAAAGGAGCGCCCATGACTGTCATGACGGCTAATGGACGCATCACTACTTACAATACTCGACTACAGAGTATCAGTCTTGGTGATATCACATTGTATGATGTGCAGGCTGGCATTAATCCCCACATGAAGGGTGAAGAAATTTTATTAGGTATGTCTTTTTTGAGAAATCTATCTATCACCCAAGAGAATGATACCTTGACTATTCGTCAGTGAGACCTTTGCCTGCATTAATGTCTATGCTTTGAATTATCGATTGTTTGCTTGCACCAATACCCAGGGTTTAATCACCACACACCACACTTCAGCATCTTGTTGATGCCAGAGTTTGGCTTGATCATTAAAGTCTCGACTCAGTTGTTTGGACTCAAGCCATGTTTCAATATCAGCAGTTTCATTAATCGAGAGTGAATAAGCCACATCGACTAAATTTAAGTCGCTCTCCACTAGAAAGACTTTGCCTTGGGCATAAAATTTTTCCAGTGACTGCCAATTGATAGTGGCGGTTTCCGCCAATATCTTAGCTTTTTCCTCAGCGATTAACTGTTCCAGATCAGCCATAACATTTTAGTTTTAGAAGCGATTGATGATGAGTCCAGTTCCACTCAAATTTGGAAATCTTCGAGCTTTTTAGTCACTGATATATTTTTCAGACGCACATACTGAGGTAACCCATGTTTGTAGGGAGGATGATCTTCACCCTTAATCAATGGGCTGAGGTAAGTGCGGCAGCGTTTAGTAATGCCAAATCCATCTTTAGTGATATAACTTTTAGGCATCATTTTTTCGACATTTGCCACACGGGCTAATGATGTCTGACCTATAGTCCAACGATAAGGAGAGTTGGAAGTACGCACGATGGTAGGCATCACCGCAGTCTTACCCTTTAATGCAAATTCTACAGCCGCTTTACCTACGGCATAAGCTTGGTCAACATCGGTCTTGGAAGCAATATGGCGCGCGGCACGTTGTAAGTAATCGGATACTGCCCAGTGATACTTAAATCCTGTTTCGTCTTTAATCATTTGTGCGACCACAGGCGCAACCCCACCCAGTTGTTTATGACCAAAGGCATCAACACTGCCCGCGTCTGCTAGGAAGGTGCCATCTCTATAACGCGCGCCTTCTGAGACTACGATAGCGCAATAACCATAGTCAGCGACACATTGCTTTACACGTTTCATAAAAGCTTTTTTATTAAAAGCGACTTCAGGGAACAGAATAATATGGGGGGCATCACCTTCTTGTTCAGCAGCCAAGCCACCTGCTGCTGCAATCCAGCCAGCATGGCGACCCATGACTTCCATCACGAATACTTTGGTCGAGGTTTTAGCCATAGAAGCGACATCGAAACCGGCTTCTCGGATGGAAACTGCAACATATTTTGCGACTGAACCGAAGCCTGGACAATTGTCTGTCACTGGCAAGTCATTATCCACCGTCTTAGGAATGCCGATACACTGAATGGGATAACCTAATTTTTTGCTGATTTGTGAAACTTTGTTGGAGGTATCTTGTGAGTCGCCGCCACCATTGTAGAAGAAGTAACCGATGTTATGAGCTTTGAAGACTTCAATCAGGCGTTCATATTGTCGACGACTTTCTTGATAACTTTTGAGTTTGTAGCGGCAAGAACCGAAAGCGCCGGATGGCGTGTATTTAAGCGCTGCAATTGCACGCGCACTCTCCTTAGAGGTATCAATTAAGTCTTCGGTTAAGGCGCCAATGATGCCATTACGTCCAGCATAGACTTTACCTATTTTGTCTCTATGCTTGCGTGCAGTTTCTATCACACCGCAGGCGCTGGCATTAATAACTGAGGTGACGCCTCCGGATTGCGCATAGAATGCATTCTTTTTGCTCATAGTTTGTCCTTAAAAGTGATAGTTACAATATGATTTGCGCCAATCATGCCGACATTAAGTTGATACGGTCATGATCATTATCTGTGCCCAATAATAACGTATGTAGTGATGCGACTCATCTTTGTGTCAAAATGAACAATAGTAAAATAGCTCGGGGATCACACACCGCTGAATTATTTCACAAACAGGTTTTGCTGTGCGACCATTTGCGCCTGAGATATTTGGTGAAGTATGGCTTGCGATTGATGTGTAGCATGAATTAGTCATATCTGTTAGTTATTCAAAGCTCTAACATAATTATAAAAACTTAAGGATTAAGGAGACAAACTCAATGCGAGTCATTTTATTAGGCGCCCCCGGTGCCGGTAAAGGCACACAAGCCAATTTCATAAAAGAGCATTATGGTATTCCGCAGATATCCACGGGCGATATGTTAAGAGCAGCTGTCAAAGAGGGGACTGAACTGGGTTTGGCGGCTAAGCAGGTCATGGACGCCGGCGGTTTGGTGTCGGATGAAATTATTCTTGGTTTAGTGAGTGAAAGAATCCAACAGGCAGATTGTGCCAATGGATTTTTGTTTGATGGCTTCCCCCGGACCCTAGCTCAGGCTGAAGCAATGAGAGAGCAGGGAGTAAAAATAGATTTTGTGGTTGAGATTAATGTCGGTGATGAAGAAATCATCAAGCGCATGAGTGGCCGATGGGTGCATCCTAGTTCGGGTAGAACTTATCATGTCATTTATAATCCACCCCGTGTGGCAGGTAAGGATGACGACACAGGAGAGGATTTAATTCAACGCGAGGATGATAAGGAGGATACCGTTCGTGAGCGTCTACGTGTTTATCATGAACAGACTAAGCCTCTGTCAGATTATTATATGAATTGGTCACAACAATCAGAAAACACACTATCTGAACAAGCACCAACTTATGTCACCATAGACGGTATAGGTCAAGTTGATGAGATCAAGCAACAAATATTAGCAGTATTGAAATAGACCCATTAATTATGGATGTCATTGTATTTATACTTCTCCTATGTGTTCTCGTTTGGTTGTGGTTTGACGGCACTCGATCACGTGAATTAACCATCCGCTACTGCCAATCATTCTGTGCCCAAAATCAGGTGCAATGGTTAGATCAGTCTATACATCAAAAAAAAATCTTCCCAACCCGTAAAAATGGACGTATTCAATTGCGTCGTTTTTATGCGTTTGAATTTAGTATCGATGGCACTGATCGTTACAATGGGGTGGCCATAGAGTGTCAAAATAAAATTGAGTATCTATCTTTGTTGCATCCCGATGGAGAAATAATCCATGGTCAAATACAACCCAGTGTGCTGGGGCGTTATGGATAAGTATGATCGTATGTAGAAGAGGCTGGGGTTAATCGGCTAGTGTATTGTTTTATGAATTCATCATGTCATGCATTAGTACAAATCATCACAGCAAGGTTTAAAGCTGTTAGATCCATTGAAAGATACAGTTGAATAAGTCACAGTTGCGATACTAGAGTAGAGCAGTTAATTCAAAACCATATTTCCCAAAAGTGCCTATGAGCAAAAGCGTTCGCCTGACAAGTAAGCAAGTTGCATTTAATGTGCAGCATAATGAGACCATCCTCGAAGCAGCTATTCGCGCTGGAGTCAGTCTAAATTATGGATGCAGTAGTGGCACTTGCGGTTTGTGTATGGCGCGTTTGTTGGAAGGGCAAGTGACTGAAATACGATCGCATGATTTTGCCATACCAGAAGCGGATAAATTTCAGGGTAATATCCTGACTTGTGTCACTAGTCCCAGCCAGGACTGTGTCATTGATGCTATTAGTTGTGAGGATCCAAGTGAGATTCCAGTGCAGACTATTGAGGTTAAAGTTCGCAAAGTGGAACAGTTATCCAGGGACGTGCATCGTCTTGTTGTACAAACACCCCGTACCCAACGTCTGCGTTTTCTAGCAGGGCAATATGTAGAATTGGAAATCGAGAAATTAGGGCGTTGTCAGCTCTCCATTGCTAGCTGTCCATGTGAGTATCGCTTAATAGAATTTCACGTGCGTGTAGCAACTAATGATGCAGTAGCGAATGCTTTGGTTAATGATGTACGCAAGGGAGATGGCCTGCTTTTGCATGGTCCTTATGGGGGATTTGTGTTCCAAGAAAAAACCTCACGTCCTATCATTATGTTTGCTTTTGATATTGGTTTTGCCGCCATCAAAAGTTTACTTGAACACATTACAGCGCAAGAACAAGAGTCGGATATTGTCCTCATCTGGATGGCATGCAGTGATGGCGGCTTGTATTTGCATAATCTATGTCGTTCATGGGCCGATGCCTTTGATGGCTTTAAATATACCGGCATTATGTTGCAACAAACACCGCAAGCATTGCGCAATAATCCCCAACAGAGTTGCCAAATAGTAGAAAAACATTTGCATGATGCCTTACGAGATCAACTCGATTTATCCGGCCATGATATCTATGTGTGTGCTCCCGCTCCTGCTCAGGCATTATTCGAGGACATTTGTCAGCAAAGACACTACAATTCACAGCGATTCTTTGCCGAATCAGTGCGCGGTAATCAAGATCTCTCGTGTATGGTGATAGATGATTAAGATAGCTCAAAATTGATAGTCATCATGATGTGATACAAGGAATAGAAAGGGAACAAAAAGGAAACAAAAAGGAAACAAAAAGGAAATTGCAAGGCAATAAAAAGTAGCAGTCAATAGGGTGAAGTATCAGCCAGTCATTCTAGATGGCAACTATCCAAGAGTGTCTATTGTCATGAATTGCACATGTGATTGTCCGAGTTACACACAGGATAAGATTTTATGATGCTTGAAGTCTGATTTGAATCTATTTACTGTGCACTAATAAATATTATCAATTTCACTCGATATGAACGATTCACACAGAGTCGTCAAAAAATTAAAGGTAAATAAAGTATGTACTACCAAACTATGATTTCAGCCGATGAGTTGAAAGCAATTATCAATGATGACAACGTGCGTGTTTTTGATTGTCGTTTTAACCTCAAAGACCCAGAAGGCGGTATCAAGAGTTTTAATGCCGGGCATTTGCCTAATGCTCAACATGCAGACATGGATACGCAACTATCTTCAGCCATGACTGAAACCAGTGGTCGCCATCCACTACCTGATCCTGAAGTTTTTTTGGATCAAATCAGACAATGGGGCATTACTAACGATACACAAGTGATTGCGTATGATGACATGTCAGGCGCCTTTGCCGCACGACTATGGTGGATGATGCGTTGGTGCGGGCACGATAAAGTTGCAGTATTGAATGGTGGAATGTCGCAATGGACAGATCAAGGCTATGAGCTGTCGCAGGAGAGCACAAGCTTTGCTGCCAGTGAATTCAATGGTCAAGCTAATATGGAGTGGTTAGTGGACATCGATACCGTGGCTAGCCAAATGGAAAGCAAGGCAATCACATTGATCGATGCTAGAAGCAGTGATCGCTTCACAGGAAAAGATCAGAATACTGATCCGGTGCCTGGCCATATTCCTGGTGCAACCAGTCTTCCTTTTCCGGGTAATTTAAATGCTGACGGCCAGATGGCATCACCCGACATTATTCGCGCTCGTTTTGAACAAGCTATTCAAGATCAACCTTTTAATAATGTCGTCAACATGTGTGGTTCAGGGGTCACAGCCTGTCATAACTTATTAGCACAAGCAGTTGCAGGTCTACCGCCGATGAAAATTTTCATTGGTTCATGGAGCCAGTGGATTCGTGATAAATCACGCCCCGTGGCAACAGGTGAATAATGAAAATATCATCAGCAAAAAGCACGAGTACACAGCTTCAGTGAAACGCTAAGGATAGTCATATGAAATATTGCAGTCAGTGTGGTACCGATAA
>CAZKDD010000045.1:0-7702 GCA_964551535.1 uncultured Thiotrichales bacterium
TGATAGTCGTCAAGGTTTTTCTCGTCTTTATTAATGGTGGCGATGATGCCCATATTTTTGAGAAACAGGGCTAACTGTTCATCATAGCCTGAGGCGCCAATAATATTGTTATGAAAACCAGTGACGTAGCGATTAATTTGTTCGGGGTTATCACGTCCAGGGTCAACAGAGATAAAGACGATCTTAATATCGTCAATCGATTGTTGTTCTTCAATAAGGTTGAGACTATGAGTCAAAGTGGCCAATGTCATAGGACAAATGTCCGGACAGTGGGTAAAACCAAAAAACCAGAGTGTCCACTGATCTTGAATGTGTGCGTGTGTGAAAGCTTGCCCGTGTTGATCGATAAAATTGAATTTTGGTATGGCGACTTGCTGATCATATAAATAGGTGGCCTGTTGCAGTTGTTCTTCAACAGGCATATTTTTGCGGTGCGAGTTATAATTAAACACGCCTAGGCCGATAATCAATGCCAATAGGCCAGCTATTAGCAAAGTTAAGTTAGTCTTAGTTTCACTCATATTCGATTACTATTATGCAGTTGCTCGCTCAATTAACATTATGGTTGTCAACATAACTGAATTATATGGCTTCACAGACAATTAAACTATGTTCTTCCTATCTCAAAGATGTACTGCATGAGTGTAGTGAACTGATGACAAAAAATAATTGTGTGTTTGGGCAAGGCATGCAGTCAGCACTTGATGAAGCCGCGTATCTTGTCAGTTTTGTGATGCGATTGCCACCAGACTTTTGTCCTGTTCAAGATAATAGAGCGCTCACACAACAAGAAATTAAGCGTATTGAAGATATGCTCACGCAACGCGCTATCCATCATCAACCCTTAGCCTATATTTTGGGTAAGACTTGGCTGGCGGGTGTTGAGTTCAATGTGAATGCTGATGTTCTGATTCCGCGTTCACCGATCGCGCATGTAGTAGTGGAGCAATGTTTTCCTTGGGTGCAGCAGGATCAGGTATCAGCGGTTTTGGATCTATGCACAGGCAGTGGTTGTCTGGGCATACTGGCGGCGATGGCATTTCCCGATGCACGAGTGGATCTGGCGGACATAGATCAGCAGGCACTTGCTGTGGCGCGATCAAATGTCGTCAAACATGGCTTGGAAGCTAGGGTTAAGGTCATATATTCAGATGTTTATGCACAGATTCCCAAACAGCAATATGATATTATCTTGGCTAATCCACCTTATGTGCCGATATGTGAGCAATATCAACTCTCCACAGAGTTCAAACAAGAGCCGCAGCATGCTCTGTTTTGTGGTGAAGATGGTCTCGATATCGTCAAACGAATTATTGCTGATGCGGGTGAGTACCTATCATCCACAGGCATATTAATTCTGGAAGTGGGTCAATATGCTGATGTGTTGGAAGCCTATTATTCTCAACAGCCAATTTTGTGGCATGACTGTCAACAAGGGGGAGAGGGTGTATGTGTGTTGACGGCGCAACAATGTCAACAGATGGCAGCCAGACATTAGTAGTCCCTAATGGACGATAGTGGCGAACAACTTTTTTATACAAGGTAAAAGTCAACGTAAGGCCAAACAAAAGACTCAACAAAATAGTAAACATAAGATTAAACAAGAGCGATAGATTAATGTCAGGAAATACTTTCGGAACACTGTTCACCATGACCTCTTTCGGCGAGAGTCACGGCCCGGCTATCGGTGCCATTGTTGATGGCTGTCCTCCGGGTATTGCGCTATCAGCCGCTGATCTGCAGCCTGATCTAGACAGGCGTAAACCAGGACAGTCAAAATTCACCACCCAGCGCAGAGAATCAGATACGGTGGAAATTTTGTCGGGTGTTTTTGAAGTTAAAACTACTGGCACCCCTATAGGCTTACTGATTCGTAATGAAGATCAACGCTCTAAAGATTATTCTAAAATCGCTCAAACATTTCGTCCGGGGCATGCTGATTACACCTATTTTAAGAAATATGGCATCCGTGATTATCGTGGCGGTGGGCGTTCGTCTGCACGTGAGACTGCCATGCGTGTGGCAGCAGGGGCAATTGCAAAAAAATTCCTACACACCGAATATGGCACGCAAATTCATGCCTGTGTTACGCAAATAGGAGATATACGTGCACAGCAATTAGATTGGTCTCAGGTTGAAAACAATCCCTTCTTTTTCCCTGATGTTAATTGCTTAGAGGATTTAGAGAAGTTTCTTGATCAATTGCGTCGTGATGGTGATTCCATTGGCGCCCGCTTATTGATCCAAGGCAGTCAAGTACCGGTGGGTCTAGGCGAGCCTATATTTGACCGTCTAGATGCTGATTTGGCCAAAGCCATGATGTCCATCAATGCCGTTAAAGCGGTTGAGATAGGCTCAGGTTTTGAATGTGTGACTCAACGAGGCAGTGAACATAGAGATAATATTCAGCCACAGGGTTTTGCCACTAATCACTCAGGTGGCACCTTGGGTGGAATTAGCTCAGGGCAAGACTTAACTGTGTCGATCGCCTTAAAGCCGACCTCCAGTATTCGAGTCCCTGGCCCAACGGTGAATGAGCAGGGCGAAGAAACTGAAGTGGTTACCACAGGTAGACATGATCCCTGTGTGGGGATACGCGCAGTTGCTATTGCCGAGGCCATGATGGCACTGACTTTAGCTGATCATGCACTGCGACATAGAGGTCAAAACGCAGGCGTGACGACGTCCTGTCCGGATATCCCTTCATCGCAATAAACAATGGAACTGTAAAACTATGGCAGCTCAATCGCTATATAATAAGTTATGGAACTCGCACGTTGTTCATACCCAAGAAGATGGTACAACGTTGCTGTATATTGATCGTCACTTAGTGCACGAGGTTACTTCTCCACAGGCCTTTGAAAGCTTACGCGCTGCCGGTCGAGCACCTTGGCGTAAAGCATCAATATTGGCGGTGCCTGATCACAATGTGCCGACCACTCATCGCGATCAAGTAATTGCTGATCCTGTTTCACGTCTTCAATTACAAGCTTTAGATGATAACTGCGATTATTTTGGGCTCAATAAATTTGCAATGAATGATCCCAGACAGGGTATCGTTCATGTGATTGGCCCAGAGCAGGGGGCTAGCCTACCTGGTATGACAATTGTTTGTGGAGACTCGCATACATCCACTCATGGTGCGCTTGCCGCGTTGGCTTTTGGTATTGGGACTTCAGAAGTTGAGCATGTGCTGGCTACACAGTGTTTGCAGTTGAAAAAGACGCGTTCTATGTTGGTAGATGTGCAAGGCAGACTGCCTGCAGGAGTCTTTTCTAAAGATATCGTTTTGGCCTTAATTGAAAAAATCGGCACCGCGGGTGGTACGGGTTACACTATAGAATTTGCAGGGCCTGCAATTTCTAGCATGTCTATTGAGGCACGCATGACGATTTGCAACATGTCTATAGAAGCCGGCGCACGTGCTGGAATTATGGCAGTCGATGACCAAACATTAGATTATATTGCTGGTCGTCCATATGCTCCTAAAGGGGCTATGTGGGAGCAAGCACAACAGGCATGGCGACAATTAGTGTCAGATCCTGGTGCTGATTTTGATCAAGTGGTGTCTTTAGATATCAGTCAACTGGTACCACAGGTCAGCTGGGGCACTTCTCCAGAAATGGTAGTGGGCATTGATGCGGTGATCCCTGATCCAGATCAAGAAACTAATGCAACTAAAGCGGAAGGTATGCGCAATGCCTTGGCTTATATGGATCTTCAACCAGGCATGGCGATCGATCAAATCGCCGTGGATAAAGTCTTTATTGGCTCTTGTACTAATTCACGTATAGAAGATTTGAGAATTGCTGCAAAAGTTGTCGCAGGGCGCAAAGTAGCTGCTAATATCAAACTTGCCATGGTAGTCCCTGGCTCGGGTTTGGTAAAACGTCAGGCTGAGCAAGAAGGTCTAGATAAGATATTTCAACAGGCGGGTTTTGAATGGCGTGATCCGGGCTGCTCAATGTGTCTAGGTATGAATGCGGATCAACTTGCAGCGGGTGAGCGCTGTGCTTCAACTTCAAACCGAAATTTTGAAGGGCGTCAAGGCCAAGGTGGGCGAACTCATTTAGTGAGTCCAGCAATGGCCGCAGCAGCAGGTATTGCCGGTCATTTTGATGATGCCCGCAAATATATCAATTAGTACGGGTGAGAATGATCATCATAAAGAAAACTGGATATAACTGATGGATGCTTTTACACAATTGACTTCTCAAGTGTTACCACTTGATCGTTCTAATGTCGACACGGATGCTATCATTCCAAAACAGTATCTTAAGTCTATTCGTAAGAGTGGGTTTGGCCCTAATTTATTCGATGACTGGCGTTATCTTGATCCTGGCATGCCCGATCAAGATAACAGCCAAAGACGCTTGAACAATGATTTTATTCTCAATGATAAAGCGTACTCAGAGGCTAAGATTTTATTAGGAAGAGATAACTTTGGCTGTGGGTCGTCTCGAGAGCATGCAGTGTGGGCGATGACAGACTATGGTTTTAGAGCCGTATTATCTAATAGTTTTGCTGATATATTTTTTAGTAATTGTTTTAAAAATGGCTTATTACCTGTTGTGTTGAGTGATGAAGAAATCGATCAGTTATTTACTGCCTGTGCTCAAGATCAAAATTTCAGTCTGTTTATAGATTTAGAACAACAAACAGTGACTGCGAGTGATGGATTTAAAGCCAGTTTTGAAATAGATCCGTTTCGTAAGCATTGTATGCTTAACGGTTTAGATGAGATAAGTCTCACGCTGCAATATGAAAAAGAAATACATGCCTATGAAGAACGTGCCAAGCAACGAGCGCCGTGGCTGTTTATGAATGATTAATAAGAATAATAATTATGTCCAAAATTTTAATTTTGCCGGGAGACGGTATAGGTCCTGAGATTGTTGAACAAGCGCTCAATGTATTGCAGTGCTTTCAGTCGCATGGTTTATCAATAGAAATTGAACAAGGTTTGATTGGTGGATCTGCTTATGATCAAACTGAATCTCCATTGCCAGAACAAACTTTACAGTTAGCGCGTGACAGTGATTCTATTTTACTGGGGGCGGTTGGCGGGCCACAATACGATACCGTGCCACGGCATCTCCGTCCCGAGCAAGGTTTGTTGGATATTCGTGCACAGTTGAATTTATTTGCTAATTTGCGTCCTGCTTTGCTTTATTCTCAATTGGCTGAAGCCTCTTCTCTTAAGCCTGAGTTAGTGGCTGACTTAGATTTGCTGATAGTGCGAGAGTTGACGGGAGGTATTTACTTTGGCCAACCGCGTGCAAATGAAAAAGTAGACGGTGTACGTCGTGCGTATAACACGATGGTTTATGATGAGAATGAAATAAGACGCATTGCTCATGTTGCATTCAAAGCAGCTCAGAAGCGTGATCAGCGCTTATGCTCTGTCGACAAGGCCAATGTGCTGGAAGTCTCGTTATTGTGGCGTGAAGTGATGGAAGAAGTTCACAGTGAGTATGCCGATGTCGAGTTGAGTCATATGTATGTTGATAATGCTGCCATGCAATTAGTCAGAGCACCCAAACAATTTGACGTCATGGTGACTTCGAATTTGTTTGGCGACATCTTGTCAGATGCGGCGGCCATGTTGACGGGATCCATTGGCATGTTGCCGTCTGCCTCGTTGAACGAACATAACTTTGGCATGTATGAACCGATACACGGCTCTGCCCCTGATATTGCAGGGCAAGGGATTGCTAATCCACTGGCTACTATTTTATCAGTTGCGATGATGTTGCGTTATTCCCTTGGTCAGCAAGAAGCGGCGGATATTTTGGAGCAAGCGGTGATAGCTACCTTAGGTGATGGTTTCAGAACTCAAGATATTGCAAAATCTGGACAAGCAGCCGTCAGTACCGCACAAATGGGTGCCGCGGTGATAGAACGATTACAAACGTTACTAGCAGCTTAGTGGGTACACACATTGGTCTTGCAGATTGCATTAGCAGCGTGAATCTATCTAATGGTGTGTCTGTTGACAGCGTCTGAATGTTTTTAATTAAGTAAGAAAATATTGAAGGAAAGACAATGACTAACAAATATGATGTTGCTGTGGTCGGCGCTACGGGTGCGGTTGGTGAGGTAATGCTTGCCATGCTGGCGCAACGTCAATTCCCAGTCGGCCAGGTTTATGCACTTGCGAGTGCGCGCTCAGTCGGTAAAAAAGTTGCATTTGGTGATCAACAAATTGAAGTGCAAGATTTAGCGACATTTGATTTTTCAAAAGTCCAAATTGGTTTGTTTTCGGCAGGTGCATCGGTGTCTGATGAATACGCACCCAAAGCTGCTGCAAGTGGTTGTGTAGTCATAGATAACACTTCTCGTTTTCGTTACGAGGATAATATTCCGTTGGTTGTTCCAGAAGTTAATCCCGCAGCGATTGCGGATTATAAGCAACAGGGCATCATTGCTAATCCTAATTGCTCAACGATACAGATGGTGGTCGCACTCAAGCCTATACATGATGCGGTAGGAATCACTCGTATTAATGTGGCGACCTATCAAGCTGTGTCCGGTACTGGAAAGGAAGCTATTGATGAAACCTTGCAACAGACAAAGGCAATTTTGGCTGGAGAGCCAGTAAATTGTGAGGTCTACCCAAAACAGATTGCTTTTAATGCTTTGCCTCATATTGATGTGTTTATGGATAACGGCTACACCAAAGAAGAGATGAAAATGGTATGGGAGACTTGCAAAATCATGGGTGATGACACTATCAAAGTGAACCCAACTGCTGTCCGGATTCCTGTCATCTATGGCCATTCTGAAGCTGTTCATATAGAAATGAAACAAGCGCTGAGTGCGCAGGATGCACGTCAGTTGCTTTCTCAGGCACCCGGTGTTGTAGTGATGGATGATCATAATGATGGCGGTTATCCAACAGCGGCAACTGAGGCGGATGGTAATGATCCAGTGTATGTTGGACGCATTAGAAATGATATTTCACATCCTCAAGGTCTTAATATGTGGGTAGTGAGTGATAATTTGCGCAAGGGAGCTGCATTGAATAGCATTCAAATTGCTGAGTGTTTAATTGAACAGTACATCTAGAAATCAGCGACGCTTGTATTCAAATTTGATTTTGCAGAGATCATTTGGTGATGTTGTGCATAGTTTTAGGGGGTGTTGAATGATCGCACTAAGTAATACTCATCGTGCAATCATGCAAGCGACTGCTAATATTGCAATCAACACTGCATACATCATTTTTATGGTGGGTGTTGTCACTCTGGCCAACGCAGACAATACCACTGAGCCAGTTGCTCCATCAGATAGCGCCTCAACATCAGAATTTTCGCGGTCATCGCCAAAATTAATAGTTGATAATTCTGGTGCAAACAATAAGCCGATTTTGTCTGCTCATCGCGATACTCACTATGAAAAAAATTCGACCTATATAAAGACTCATGAGGGGTTGAGTCTGTGGAAAATTGCCAATCATATCTCCACTGTTAAGAATATCGATGTCAATCAAGTGATGTTGATTTTGTTAAATGAAAATCCAAACTCATTTGATGAATACAATATCAATAGTTTGAAAGCGAGAACACTGCTTGCTTTTCCTAATCAGCCTCAGTTGATCCTGTCTGATGATGAGGCGGCAGAAGAAATACAAAGACAACATGCACAGTGGAAGAATAATAATTCTGTAACACAGCAAAGCAATGGGCTTACTGATGAAGCT
>CAZKDD010000046.1:0-7702 GCA_964551535.1 uncultured Thiotrichales bacterium
GCAACAGGATGGGACGCAAACGTATACAGATCAGCCGACGCATGGGGCACAAAATATACAACTACTTACTCCGATTATGATGCCAAGCAACCATCAACATAGTCCAGTGCGCTGAAGAACGACAAAAAATCATCACAAAGATACCAGTCTGTGCACATAGAAGTGCCAGCAAATAATGTGATAATCCGCGAAAATTCTGGGAATGTGCTGTTAAAAGTCGTGATTGTGCCTGATCAGGTTGAGCAGTTTAATGATCAAATTGTATTCATGATCGACCAGCATGAGATAGCCCGTGGGCAGGCGCGTAGCGTCACTATAAACAATATGGACCGAGGGACTCATGAGATACAGGTCGACATTGAAGATGCTCATGGAAATACCCTACATTCATCAAAAAAACAGAGGTTTCATCTACAGCGCTATCGCCAAGGACAATAGTTTAGTTTGCTTGATAAGCAAAATTTATCCTTTCTTGCAATATTCCCCAGGCCATTTCTTAGGTCATTAGCAACAATCCCATAGGCCCCTGTTTACTGTGCCGAAAGTGGCCGGAAAAGTAAAATTGCACTATATTAGTGCATAAAGTGCAATGGATGCGCCTTATTTAGTGAGATTTTCTTACCAAAATGGTTATTTGCCCTTGTTTGGATAGATATTCAGGCGTAATTCCATATTGGTTCAGTTCTTGCAGGTAAATGCGATATGAATGACAAAATGTATCCGATAATTATAGACAGCCTGGCGACGGCAGTGATTGTATTCAATCAAGACTATCAAATTGAGTGCATTAATCCTGCTGCTGAGGAGTTATTTGGCGTCAGTCAACGCCGTGCTTATAAAGAACCGATTTCATCCTTATTTGGTGATGAGAATCAAGATATGACAACCCAGCTGCAAGACAATTTACACAAGGGTCGAGCATGGACAGAACATGAGCGTATTTTGACCGTTGCCAATAATAAAGAAGTCACGGTGGATTATACCGTGAGCCCGTTGTTGGTTGAGGGTGAAGGCAAGATTCTCATTGAGATAGTGCGTCTAGATCGACAACTAAAAATCATTAAAGAAAGTCACATATTAAAAGAACATCAGGCGACTCGTTCAATGTTGAGGGGCATGGCGCATGAAATAAAAAATCCATTGGGTGGATTACGGGGGGCTGCTCAATTATTGGAGGGTGAGTTAGACAACAAAGAACTAAAAGAATACACAGACATCATTATTAAAGAAGCCGATCGCTTACATACCTTAGTCGATCGTATGCTCGGGCCGAATATGGTGCCAAATAAAGTGAAACATAATATTCATGAAGTCTTACATCATGTTTATAGAGTGCTATCAACTAAAGACAATGAAGCAGTTAATTTCAGAATAGATTATGACCCAAGCATACCCCTACTAAATTTTGATAGAGATATGTTAGTGCAAGCGGTGATGAATATTGCGGGTAATGCATTACGTGCGATTGAACACAAAGGTGAACTGATATTCAAAACACGCGTGTTATTGAGGCACACCATTAATGGGCACCTCTATAAGTTGGTTGCATGTATAAGCATCATTGATGATGGCCCAGGGATCAGTGACGACATCGCCGCAAAAATATTTTTCCCAATGGTTTCAGGTCAAACTAATGGCACAGGTTTAGGATTAGCGATTTCACAAATGTTAATTAACCAACATGGTGGATTAATTGAGTTTGATTCACAAGTTGGCAGAACAGAATTTAGAGTGATGTTACCGATTGAATGATTTGAATAAAGTAGAGTGAATGATTATGGATAATAATGTGTGGGTAATCGATGACGATAAGTCAATTCGTTGGGTGTTAGAAAGAGCACTAAAAAAAGCACAGTTAGACGTTAAGTTGTTTGAATCTGCCAGCAATGCAATGCGCGCATTAGAAAATGATACACCACAGGTGATAATTACAGATGTGCGGATGCCAGGTGTGGATGGGTTTCAATTTTTAGAAACCGTTCAAACGCAGCATCCTGAGTTACCGATTATAGTGATGACGGCACACTCTGACTTGGATAATGCTGTGCATGCGTATGAGAGCGGTGCATTTGAATATTTACCTAAACCATTTGATGTAGAAGAAGCCGTAGAGCTGACTAAGCGGGCGTTTCAAGTAACACAAGATGAGCCAACAAAGACAGATCCGGTTCAAGAGGCAGTACCAGAAATCATTGGTGAATCTGCGGCGATGCAAGAAGTATTTAGAGCGATTGGTCGCCTGTCGCGTTCGAGTATTACGGTGTTGGTAAACGGTGAGACGGGTACGGGTAAAGAATTAGTCGCACACGCTCTACACAAACATTCAACCCGACGTAATCATGCATTTATTGCTTTGAACATGGCGGCGATTCCAAAAGATTTATTGGAGTCAGAATTGTTTGGTCATGAAAAAGGCGCGTTCACAGGTGCACAGGTTCAGCGTCGAGGGCGATTTGAGCAAGCTAATGGAGGCACATTATTTCTTGATGAAATCGGTGATATGCCTGCTGATTTGCAGACTCGCTTATTAAGAGTGTTATCAGATGGTGAATTTTATCGAGTGGGTGGACATGAGCCCATCAAATGTGATGTAAGGATTATTGCTGCAACACATCAACACTTGCAAACATTAGTCGATCGTGGTGACTTTAGAGAAGATCTTATGCATCGATTGAATGTGATTAGAATAAAAATCCCTGCACTGAGAGAGCGGCGAGAAGATATACCACTATTACTCAATCATTTTTTAGCCTCTGCAGCTAATGAGCTTGAGGTTGAAGTGAAAAGCTTGGCTATGGATGTTGTCGACTATTTGAGTAGCTTGCCATGGTCGGGCAACGTGCGTCAGCTGGAAAACATGTGCCGATGGCTGACTGTCATGGCGTCCGGCAAAATTGTCCATATGGAAGATTTGCCTCATGACTTAAAAGGTGATGCAACGCAACATGTGAGTGTCAATACATGGCAATCCATGTTGGTGAGTTGGGCAGAACAAAAACTGAGTAATAATGAACAGGATATTCTGCAACAAGCTGTGCCAGAATTCGAACGTGTATTGATAGAAACTGTCATGAAAAAAACTTCAGGTAGGCGTCAGCAGGCGGCTAAGATTCTTGGTTGGGGTAGAAATACTCTGACGCGTAAGATTCAAGAATTGAAAATGTATGAACACAGTGAAGGGATTGGGCGTCCTGATGAATAAACCTTGATTAGACGATCAGTGAAAGATCAGGAAATTGTTAGACGCAGGAATACTTACAACATAGAAAAATAGCGCACTTTAATTGAGTTCTAAAGACCCGACTAATTCTGATATGTGAGTGAGTTGATGATCGGCAAGATAGGTACAGATTTCTTCGTTGATCGCTTGGCACAGCAAAGGATCGTAATAAAGGCCGGTGCCAATACCGACTGCACTGGCGCCGGCAATGATAAATTCAAGCGCATCTTGGCCGTTGCTAACACCGCCCTGCCCAATAATAGGAATATTATGTTGTTTGCAGACTTGGTGCACTTGATGCACTTTAAGTAAGGCTATAGGTTTTATCGCTGGACCTGATAGACCCCCCTGATTATTGCCAATCACCGGTTTGCGTTTGTGCACATCGATTGCCATACCCATTAAAGTATTAATGACGGCAAAGCCATCAGTGCCTGCTTCTATGCAGCGTTGAGCATTGTCCGCAATATCGGTTTGATTGGGAGATAATTTTGTAATGATGGGCTTGTCAGTTACTGCGCGGCAAGCGGCCACCACACGCGCCGACATGTCTGGATCGTTACCGAAAGCGACCCCCCCTTCTTTAACGTTGGGACAAGAGATATTTATTTCGATTGCATCAATGGGTGAGTCATCGAATACACGAGTGACCTCAGCGTATTCTTCAACGGTAGAACCAGAGACATTGGCAATATAGCGAGTTTCAGAAAAATCCAAGCGCGGCAGATAGTCACTAACAACTTTATGTGCGCCAGGGTTTTGTAAGCCTATCGCATTAAGCATGCCAGCAGGAGTCTCGTAGATACGGTGAGCGGGATTGCCTAGTCGAGGTTCTAAAGTTGTCCCCTTGAGACAGATGGCTCCGATTTCTTGATTGGAGTATCCGACCACACGCGTGTATTCTTGTCCAAAGCCAACACAGCCAGACAGTAATACCAATGGTGTCTGCAAGTTGATGCCACAAAGCGTATTGTTTAATTGTTTATACTTGATTGTCATGTTTCATATTATTTTATTCGAACCAGAGATCCCGCCTAACACGGGTAACATTATGCGGTTATGCGCAAACACCGGCTGCCACTTGCATTTGATTCATCCATTGGGTTTTGAGCTAGATGATAAACGTATGCGTCGCGCGGGGCTAGACTATACAGACTGGAATTTTGTTAGTGAGTACCCTGACTTTGCCAGTTGCTTAGAAAATATTTCATTTAAACGCCTGTTTGCTTGCTCCACTAAAGGCACTCAGTCTTATGCTCAGATTGAATACCAAGCTGATGATGCCTTTTTATTTGGTCCTGAGACACGAGGTTTACCCGCCCATATTCTTGATAGTTTTGATACAGATCGGGTGCTCAGATTACCTATGCTGCCTGATAGTCGCAGTATGAACTTATCCAATGCCTGTGCCATCTTTATATTTGAGGCATGGCGTCAGAATGATTTTTCAGGCGCAGTGTAACTAGTCAGATTCATGCTTAATGGAGCGAGCCAGTAACTCTTCGACCGCCTGACGTGAATCTTTTTGTGTATATAAAATTGCATACACTTGTTCACAGATAGGTAATTCGATGGCATGTTTTTGACTCAAATGAAAAAATTTATGAGCAGCAAATTTGCCTTCAATGACTTGTCCGATTTGTTGCTCTACTTGCTCAACACTCTGGCCTTGACCCAGACCTATGCCAAAACGTCGATTACGCGATAAGTTATCGGTGCAGGTTAAAACAATGTCACCAATACCAGACAGACCTGAAAAGGTTTCGGTATTAGCATTTAAATAGCGACCTAAACGTGTCATTTCTGCGATACCACGGGTAATCAAGGCAGCGCGCGCGTTGGCACCCAACCCCAGCCCGTCAATAATGCCAGCAGCAATGGCGAGAACATTTTTATAAGCACCACCGATTTCAACAGCGAGAACATCCTCGCTGGTATAACAGCGAAATAGTGGATGATGAAATACTTGGGCCGCTGCGTGAGCAAAATCTGAGTTACTGGAGGCCATAGTCACGGCAGTGGGCAGGCCTAAACCAACTTCACGAGCAAATGATGGCCCCGACAATATGGCATGATTGAGATCATCAGGACATTCCTCAGCAGCGACTTCATGTAAAAATTTGCCGGTACCTTGTTCGATTCCTTTGCAAGCCCAAATGATCCCCGCCAGCTGTGAGCCTCGATGTTTGCTTATGGTTTGCATCATGTCGCGAATGCAAGCACTTGGGGTTGCCACGATGATGACGTCAGCTGTTTGGATAAGTGCAATTAAGTCGGGTTGAGCTTTGATATTGTCAGGCCAGTGTATGCCTTCTAGATAACGTTGATTCTCGCGAGAACTGATGCATTGCTGTAGGTGCGCGCTATCACGTGCCCACAGGCTGATCTCATTGTGTAGTCTGGCGAGATGTATAGCTAGAGCTGACCCCCAAGCCCCTGCGCCGAGAACGCCTATGACTTGTGGTGACTGGGTCATGTGGCTAATGATGTTGCTGTGGTTGGTCACCCGTGTTTTCTTGCTGCTGCTTCTGTTTTGCATAAAGCGCATCAAAATTTACAGGGGTCAATAGCATCGGTGGAAATCCGCCTTTGGTAACAAAATCGGAGATGGCCTCACGAGCATAAGGAAAAAGTGTTTGTGGACAATAACTACCAATGACTTGGTCTAGCTGGACTTCATCAAAACCTTGAAGGAGGAAAATACCCGCCTGTTTGAGTTCAACGAGAAAGGCCACCTGTTCTTCATCTTGCTTAGCTGTCACGGTGATATTAAGCACCACCTCATACATGTCGTCATTAAGCTTGCGGGCATTGGTCGCTAGATGAACTTCTGTTTTAGGTTTCCATTTGTCGCGAAATATTTCTGGTGAATTCGGGGCTTCAAATGAAATATCTTTGACAAAGATTTTTTGGATTTCAAACTTATGTTCGTTATCTGCCATAGTCTTATATACAGTTTTTATTCACTTAACATCTGGTCGAGTTTGCCTTCACGATTAAGTTCAGCCAAGTCATCAAAGCCACCGACATGAGTGCCGTTGATGAAAATTTGCGGAACAGATGTGCGCTGGCTGAGCGCTTCCATTTCAGTTCGTGCTGATGGATCAGTGTCTACGTTAATCTCTTGATAGCCGACATTTTTACTGTCTAAAAGCCTTTTGGCTGCATTACAATATGGGCACAGATTGCCACTGTATACTTTTATATCGTGGTTATTGTTGGTCATTTTTTGGTTACCGGTAAATTAGCGATTTTCCAAGCTTCAAAACCACCTTTTAAAGACATGACATTATCAAAGTCATGCTTGAGAAGAATCGCGCAAGCTTCTGCTGAACGATTACCCGAACGGCAATAAGTAATGATCGGTCGTTCGCTGTGTTTTCTGAGTTCCTCGATACGTTGTTTGAGTACACTCAGAGATAAGTGAACTGCATTGCGAATACTGCCCTGACCTAACTCGTTGTCTTCGCGTACGTCCACTAAGATAGCATCTTCGCGGTTAATTAAATGCACTGCTTGAGTGGGGGTGATGGCTTTAAAGCCGGAGGTGGCGCGTTTGATTTCCACTCTTAAAATTAGCGCGATAATAATTCCTAAGGCGGCAAACAGGACAATATTGTTGGCAAAGAATTCAGATTCAGGGGTCATGATTTAGCTTGTTGTAAAAAAATAAGGTCGCATTATAAGCGATGTCTTTAATGAGTCGAGCAAAATACTCGTTGCATCATTTCTATGAGTTTGAGGGTGCGCTCATCCCCTACTTTGTAATACACACGGTTGGCATCTTTGCGAGATTTGAGAATCTCTTTGTCACGCAGGATCGCTAGGTGCTGAGAAATATTGCTCTGAGAGGTGCCAACAAATTCCACGATATCTTGAACACTGACTTCGCGATCTCCTAGGACGCATAGAATCTTGAGTCGTAGCGGATGCGACATGGCTTTCAAGGATCTTGAGGCTCTATCGATGTCCTCTTCTCTAGCCATGAGTTCAGATTGTGTGAGTTGGACGAATGAGGATTCAGTCATATTTTTATTCCATTGATCGTGATCTGCACGATACTATATTTCACCACGGGGTCTAGTTACTATTTTACTAATATTATAAAACATTAATACACTAATCATAGTCAGGAATTGATCGATTGGATAGCCTTAATCTCAAGAGCACAATGCATAAACTACGATATGGCTGGCATGGACGCTGTCATCTGATGGTCTTGATGATCGTTTGTATGCTGCCTATGGCGAAGGCAGAGAGTCCGCAAGACGTGCGTGAGCGGTTACAGGCACTGATTGAGAATATTAGCACATTAGAGAATATTTTAAGCGAAGATAGCGAAAGTTACGCAATTTTAGAAGCAGAATCGCGTCAATTAGACAAACAAATAGGAGCCTTACATGGGCAGTTACAGACCACGGCTGAACAACTAGAAGCCTCGCAAAAGCAACTTCATAGTTTGCGAGTTGAAAGTGAAAGTTT
>CAZKDD010000047.1:0-7665 GCA_964551535.1 uncultured Thiotrichales bacterium
CGCCATCATGAATACTGGCATCAACATGAATACTTTTTCTTGCATGGGATCAGTCGGCTTAGGATTGAGTTTAAATTGCGCCCACATTGAGATGCCCATTAATAGCGGTAGGATAAACAATGGATCTTTTGAAGATAGATCATGTATCCATAACATGAATGGTGCATGACGCATTTCAACGCTCTCAATCAACACCCAATATAAAGATAAGAATACGGGCATCTGAATCAATATAGGCAAACATCCACCCAAGGGATTAATTTGTTCTTTTTTATATAAATCCCACATGGCTTGATTAAGCTTTTGTTTATCGTCTGCATAACGCTCGCGCAGCGACATCATCTTGGGTTGTACTTTGCGCATTCTTGCCATCGACTTGTAACTGGCAGCCGATAGGCGATAGAACACTAGCTTAATTAATAGCGTTACTAAGATGATTGCTATGCCCCAGTTATGTACGCCTTTATTAATAAAATCAAGAACCCAGAACAGTGGCTTGCACAAAGGCGTGAATATACCGTAGTCGGTGGTTAACTCCAGACCGGGTTGAATTTGCTCGATGTATTTTTGTAACTTGGGGCCCACATATAAACGATTTTGAAAAGTATAAGTCTCACCACGTTGGATACGTGTGGGTTCGGAACGCATGCCAATGATGTAATCATTGCCTACCGCTTTTTGCACGATATTGGAGTAGTAATCGTTCTTTTCAAATTCTTCTGCTAACCATGCTGAAAAGAAATAGTGCTGTAGCATGGCTGCCCAACCCCCCGTAATTTGTGCTTGTAGGGGTTCATCGGCCATGTCACCAAATGAAATTTTTTCATATTTACCATCGTAATAAGCCGCTCCTGTGTAGGTGGGTAACATTAATAAGCTGCGTTCTGTTTCCACATAGCTATGACGTAATTGGCGGTACTGACGTCCTAGCCAATCGGCATCACTTTGGTTAGACACTTCATAATCAATGTCGATAAGATATTCACCGCGCTTAAAGATAAGGCGTTTAGTCACTTGAATACCTTCATCATTCTGCCAAGTTAACGGCACGATTAATTGATCTTCGCCATCACCTAGCACATAGTTTTTTTGTTGCGCCGTGAATACCTCATAATGATTGGGCGCTCGATCACTGACCTCTTGATTAGCTACAGGGTCGTGCACCAGTCCAGATTGTGCAATATAAGTTTTGTTAACATCATCCAACAATACAAACGCTTGATCAGGATTATTGAGTTCTTTTAGATAATTTCTCAATTCAACACGATGTATATCTCCCCCTCGGGTGTTGATGGCGAGATTAAATACATCGGTTTGCACGGTGATGTATTCATTTTTTTGTGTATTAACCACTACCGCTTCTTTGGCTGGTGCTGGCTGTAAGTCGCTAGCCCCAATGGCGTTTGGAATATCTTGCTCAGTGCTTAATGATTGAACCGGCGCTGCATACTCCTGTTGCACATTGGCCGTGCTGGCGCTAATGGGTGGTAAGACTTTTTGTTGTTGCCAAGAACTCCACAATAAATATAGAACAACAATGAGTGATGCATACAGAAAGAAGCGTTGATTTTCCATGAGATAGTCTACTTGGCTTTTTTAAAGTTAAATTTAAAGTTAAATTCTTCAGGCACAGGATCGTGACCTCCTGCGTGCAATGGGTGACATTTTAATAGTCGTCTAGTTGTAAGGTATCCCCCTTTAATCACTCCATGTTTTTTTATCGCCTCAATTCCATATTGAGAACATGTCGGCACGAAACGACACGATGGTGCTGTCATGGGACTGATGTAGCGTTGATAAAAACGCAATATCGCGATAACACATTTACTGAGCATGATTATGTAAGAACTTCCAGTGTTTTTGAAGCTTCTCGAATAATTTGTCATTCACGAGGTGGGGGCTTTTGGCTTTACATACGACCACGATATCATACGCGGGCAATGTGGCTTTGTGATGACGGAAACTCTCGCGAACAATTCTTTTTAAACGATTTCTGGCGCTTGCTTGAGACACATTCTTCTTACTGACTATCACCCCTAGGCGAGGTGTGGTCAGTGTATTTAGCCTAGCAAGGACCGTGTAGGCAGAATCTGCCGTTTTGATAGCTTGATCGAATACGTATTTGTAGTCTGCCGCTGTGAGAAGGCGATCTTGGCGAGCGAACTTAGCGGTGATGGCGGTAGAGTGCGCTAACTTATTCAGTTTTTGATTTGAGCCGACCGTTATGGGCAAAGTACTGCGCGACCACGTGCTCTACGCGCACGGATTACGGCACGACCTCCGCGAGTCTTCATACGAGCTCTGAAACCATGAGTGCGTTTTCTACGCAAATTACTTGGTTGATATGTCCTTTTCACTTCTCTTACCTACGGTCGTTAACGTCTTTATGTATTATAGTACGGTCTTGTCTCAATGAGATTAGCTCTATGAGATTTACTCAATAAGATTTGCGCCACTCTATTCATATTCATGATATGGCGTTCGATATGCGCTTGCCATCATACTTATTTATTGAGCTTTGATGTTGCTTCTCGAATTTAAACACCTATTGTTGAGCTTTGATGTTTATAATCTCATGTTGGTTTGAATCAACATAGCGCCCATTTGCGCTCGCCCTCAACAATGGCCGGCGATTTCGTCAAATCGACAATTTATCCTTGAGGGGGCGAAACATTAATTGTCTGATGATATTTTGTCAACGATTATCATCAGATTTTATGCGATGATAAGATGCATAAGCATGTTTTACCCATAATTATACCCTTGAGCTCCCATTACACTTCAAAATCATGACGAGTACACTCTGGAATCTATGCATCACTCAGTTAGAGTCAGAATTATCTGATCAGTTGCTGAATACTTGGATTCGTCCACTTCAAGCTGAAGAAAAGGAACAAACCCTATATTTGTATGCGCCTAACCGCTTCGTATTGGATTGGGTAAAGGACCATTATTTGGAACGCATTAACCAGTTAGTTACCGCTTTTGGTCTTGAAAGTAATACCCAACAGGTTCTATTACAAATTGGCAGTCGTTTGCCTAATAGGCCCAGCACCAACCAATTACCCCCGGTGACACAACCCCCGGTTGAGCAAAGACCACAACATAATCTTAATCAAGATTTTACGTTTGCTAACTTTGTTGAAGGTAAATCCAATCAACTGGCCAAAGCGGCAGCATTACAAGTCTCTGATAATCCCGGCAATGCTTATAATCCACTGCTTATCTACGGAGGCGTGGGACTGGGTAAAACCCACTTAATGCATGCCATCGGTAGTCAGATTCTGCATAACAATCCACAAGCTAAAGTGGTTTATTTACACTCTGAACGTTTTGTTCAAGATATGGTTAAGGCCCTACAACATAACGCTATTGATGAATTTAAACGCCATTACCGTTCTATGGATGCGCTGCTCATCGATGATATTCAATTTTTTGCGGGTAAAGAACGTTCTCAAGAAGAGTTTTTTCATACTTTTAATGCACTTCTAGAACGTCAACAACAAATTATTATGACCTGTGATCGTTATCCTAAAGAATTGGATGGCTTAGAAGAGCGTCTTAAGTCGCGTTTCGGTTGGGGACTGACACAAGCTATCGAACCGCCGGAATTAGAAACACGCGTGGCTATTATGCAAAGTAAAGCAGAATCAGCCAATGCAGAATTACCCACCGATGTGGCTTTTTTTATTGCCAAACGCATTCGGTCTAATATTCGTGAATTGGAAGGGGCTTTGCGTCGTGTCATTGCTAATTCACAATTTACTGGTAAACCAATCACGTTGGATTTTGCCAAAGAAGCCTTACATGACTTGATTACTTTACAAGATAAGTTAGTCACCATTGAAAACATACAAAAGACGGTCGCTGAATATTACAAAATTCGTGTGGCTGACTTACTCTCTGCACGTCGCAGTCGATCCATTACTCGACCACGACAATTGGCCATGTCTTTGTCTAAAGAATTAACCAATCATAGTTTGCCTGAAATTGGCGATGCCTTTGGTGGTCGTGATCATACGACGGTGTTACATGCTTGCCGTAAAACTAAAGAATTGCGTTCCAGTGATATAAAAATTAATGACGATTACATCAGTCTATTGCGTATACTTAGCAGTTGAGTTTAATGACGGATCCATGCATTAACTGAATAAAGTTGTGGATAACTTCAAGATAATCGCTGAATAACTTTTTTTTCATGTAACTTGTGAGAAAATACCTCCAGTTGTCCCGAGCTTAAGGCGTGTTTTCCACACTTTATAGTAGATGTAATCAACTGATTTTAATAAAGTAAAAGCAGTTATCCACAGAAAAAACGTGCAGTAATAACAATAATCTTTAAATCATAAAAGATATTATTAATATATGAAATTTAGTATAGAAAGAGAACGTTTGCTCAAGCCTATGCAACAAATTGTAGGGGCTGTTGAACGCAGACAAACCATGCCCATACTGTCTAACTTTTTATTTAGAAATGTTGATGGTCAATTAGTTATCACAGCAACGGACTTGGAACTTGAAGTGTCCGCCAAAATTGATATCTCTCCAGAAGGGGAGTCAATTACTATCCCAGGGCGCAAATTATTAGATATTTGTAAATCCCTACCTGAAGGAAGTACGCTTAATTTGTCGCTAAAAGACGATAAAGTGACGGTAAAATCCGCGAAAAGTCGATTTTCTCTCCTTACACTTAGCGCTAAAGAATTTCCACTAGTCGATGATGTGGATGTCGATGCCCGCATTACCTTGGAAAAAGAAGTTCTACAGTCGTTAATTGAAGATAGTTCATTTGCCATGGCACAACAGGATGTTCGTTATTATCTCAATGGCTTAATGATGGAATCGCAGGGTGAACAATTACGAACCGTCGCGACCGATGGACACCGCCTTGCCTTAGCTGAAACAACATTAGCTGTTCCCGGTATCGAGCGACAAATCATAGTACCGAAAAAAGCGGTCACAGAGTTCATGCGAATTTTAGGCAGTACAGAAGGATCGGTTGAGTTATTGTTCAGTCAAAATCACTTGCAAGCAAAAGTTGGTGATATCGTCTTTGTGACTAAATTAATCGATGGAAAATTCCCTGAATATCAAAGAGTTATCCCCGTTGGCCATGAACATTTGGCGGTCATCGATCGAGATATGCTCAAAGCCTCTTTGTTGCGTGCATCAATTTTAAGTAATGAAAAATATCGTGGTGTACGTTTAGCCTTTTCCTCAGGTTTATTAAGTATTCAAGCACACAATCCAGAACAAGAGGAAGCACAAGAAGAAGTCGATATGGATTATCAAGGCCCTGATATTGAGATTGGTTTTAATGTCAGCTACTTGGTGGATGTATTGAATACGATCAAAAGCGATGACGTGCACTTTTACATACAAGATACCAATAGCAGTTTGCTTATCGTTTCACCAGAATCACAACAACGTAAATATGTTGTGATGCCTATGAGACTCTAATCTTTAAAACGCGCTGTTAATTTTCTTATTGTTATCTGGTTATGATGTCGAGCCTACCTACCAGATCTTAATATTATGTGGGTAAAACGACTTACAGCACAAAAACTTCGCTCCTTCAGCGAAATCGACATAGAACTAGATGCCGGAATCAACATCTTCACCGGGCCAAACGGGGCGGGCAAAACCAGTGTGCTTGAAGCACTTGATGTGCTGAGTCGAGGCAAAAGTTTCCGTTGTTCCAGTCTGTCACCTATCCTCCAATTTGATCAAAAACCCCTAATCATTCATGCCACAGTGATGAATGGCGAGGATCAGGCCTTACAAGCCGGGGTGCAGTATTCGCCTAACCAAACCCTGATTAAACTCAATCAACAGAAAATTGATAAGTGGTCACAGTTAGCCTCAGAGCTTCCAATTATTGATATACATCCAGAATCTTATTTATTGATTACGGGAGCTCCAGAGTACCGTCGTAAATATTTAGCATGGGGTGCGTTCCACGTGGAACCTTCGTTTGTTTCTGCTTGGCAAAAATATCATCGGGCGTTGAAACAAAGAAATGAATGCCTGAAACAGAACAACTATAAAGAGGCCGCAAATTGGCATCCGATGATGGCAGAGAGCGCGACATGGATAGTCAAAATATTTCAACAGTATATAGAGGCAATCACACCTTATATCGTTGATTTTATTGATTATTTTGGTTTTGAGGAGCTGGTGGAAGTGGATTTTGAAGCGGGTTGGGATCGAACGCAACCCTTTCATAAAGCTTTGGAGGTAGAGTTGTCAGAACGCAATGTGACTACGACGATAGGGCCACACCGTTGTGATTTAAAACTTCATTGGCAGGGGCAAAAGTTTGCGAAAAGCAGTTCGCGTGGGCAACAGAAAGTGTTGGCATTGGCCATGAAACTCGCTCAGGCCAGTCTTTTGCAGGAGAGTATCAATAAGACGCCTATCTATCTTATCGATGAATTAGCAGCGGAACTAGATGAGGCTAGATGTGCGGCGGCATTGGAAGTCATCGCCTCTCTTAATGCACAAGCACTGATTACTTCGGTAACGCCAGAATCGATAAATTTAAGCTCTCAACATTCAGCAAAAAAGTTTCACGTGGAACACGGACACGTCATAGAAATGGTATAATTTCGCTTTAATCTAGAGGTCATCAAATGAGTTACGATTCTTCCAGTATTCAGGTACTAAAGGGCTTAGAAGCCGTCAGAAAACGCCCAGGGATGTATATAGGTGATACTGACGATGGGACTGGATTACACCATATGGTGTTTGAGGTGGTGGATAATTCCATAGACGAGGCACTTGCTGGCCATTGTAACCATATTCAGGTGGCCATAGAGGTGGATAACTCGATTACCGTGCTAGATGATGGGCGCGGAATTCCAACCGATATTCATCCGGAAGAAAACCGATCTGCGGCTGAAGTGATTATGACAGTACTGCACGCAGGCGGTAAATTTGATGATAACTCTTATAAAGTCTCTGGTGGTTTGCATGGAGTAGGTATTTCCGTTGTAAATGCTTTATCTGAAACTTTGTCTTTGACGATTCATCGAGGCGGTGATACATACCAGCAGGAATATCAACTCGGTGAGCCACTTGCTCCTTTAGCTAGCGTAGGAAAAACTGACAAAACCGGTACGCAGATAAAGTTTAAACCGAGCAGTGAGATATTTACCCAAACCGAATTCCATTACGACATCCTTGCCAAAAGACTGCGCGAGTTATCCTTTTTAAACTCTGGCGTCAGTATCGAGTTGATTGATCACCGCACGGGCAATAAAGATCATTTTCACTATAACGGCGGAATTGGCGCATTTGTTAGTCATTTGAATTTGAAAAAAACCGCTATACATCCAACGGTCGTATATGTGAAGAAAAGTCGTGAAGATGTAGAGGTGGAAGCGGCTTTGCAATGGAATGATTCTTATCAGGAAAGCATTTTTTGTTTCACTCACCTCTGCTCGGGGATCATCGATTACCACATGCTCATCTCCAATCTTTAAAGTGGAGAGAGAGAACATTACATCCATGGGTTGGCCATGATAAGCGGGCTGTGATTTGATAAAATCAAGCTTTTCTGGAAAATCCTCCGGATCCACCAGATAGGGCAACCAGCCGGTCGCAAAACGAGCGGTGCGCCTCAAAGCGGCACTGCACATGTGAAAAGGGAATCGCCCCTGGCAC
>CAZKDD010000048.1:0-3751 GCA_964551535.1 uncultured Thiotrichales bacterium
GCTCTAGACTAATTTCATCGGCAAGCATCGTTTCAATATTGCTCGGATGCCATGAACACCCTAGCTTAGTCCAAATAGCTTGTCGCAAATACTGCGGACAGTTGGCTGAGCTGACACCCAGCACGCTAATCGCACGTAGTATAAAGGGCATAGTGCTGGTTTCGATGTCTGTGCCTGCTGCCATACCTACACTGACAATGTTTCCCCAAGGCTTTACCGACTTAGTCAATGATGCCAATGCCTGACCACCCAAATTATCAATCGCACCTGACCAACGACCTTTATGCAACGGCGCCCCATCATTCACTAAACAATCAGAACTAACAATATGATGCGCTCCTAATGATTGTAGATAATCATGCGCGTGGGCTTTACCTGTCATCGCTGCCACTTCAAAACCCAACTGACTGAGCAAGCGAACAGCAAAACTACCTACACCACCACTGGCACCCGTCACCAATATAGGGCCTTGCTCATGACTCTGATGATTGTCTAATAAACGTTGTATGGCTAAAGCCGCCGTGAACCCGGCGGTACCAATGATCATAGCTGTCCTCATGTCTAGACCCTCAGGCATAGCAATCACCCACTCGGCAGGGACACGCACATATTGACTATAGCCACCATCATGTACTTCACTTAGCCCACAACCATTCACCAACACATGTTGGCCAACAGGCAAGCGACTATCCTCACTGGCGACAACTACACCAGCGCAATCTATACCACCATTGAGAGGAGATTTTCTGAGAATTTTGCCCTTACCTGATCCGGCTAGAGCATCTTTATAATTGACACTAGAATAATGAACTTCAATGAGCACATCACCCGCGCTAAGGTCATCTATGTGCAGTGTTTCAATACCAGCATGTTCAAATGTCTCCTCGGCATGAATACGAAATGCCTGAAAATATTCTTGCATACTTAATCACTCATTAATTTTTCATAGACTCTTATGGCGTGTTGTTTAGCTTCATCAACATGCTCTGCGAGCACATTGAAGTGGCCCATCTTACGACCAGGCTTGGCACCTTGCTTACCATAGAGATGTAGCTTCACATTGACATCTTCTAATAAACATTCAACCGGTAACTCATCGTTCACCCAAGCATCACCAAGAATATTCACCATGGCTACTGCACTGTGATTGAGTGTATCTAGCGGTGTCAATCCGCAGACCATTCTAACCTGTTGCTCAAATTGCGAGACATGACAGGCATCTAGGGTGTAATGGCCACTATTATGAACACGCGGAGCAATTTCATTCACCATTAATTGTCGATCGGAATTGATAAAATATTCCACAGTGAATATACCTACATAATCCAATGCTTGTGCAATCTTGAGAGCAATTTCACACGCGTAAGTTTGCGTTTCATGAGGCACTTGTGCTGGCACAGAACTGATATGCAAGATCCCGTTTTGATGTTCATTACGTGCCACTGGGAAATAACAAACTTCACCTTTACTATTGCGCCCCAACACCACGGAGATCTCACACTCCAGCGCTACTTTTTCTTCTAAAATACAAGGGACTTGGCCAAAATTTTGGAAAGCAGTCTGAGCTTCTTGCATATTGCTAACCACCGCTTGACCTTTTCCATCGTAACCGAACTGTGCAGTTTTCAATATACATGGCCAAGTAAGATGGTCGCATTGTGCAAAGTCATCGAGCTGATTAATCGTCAAGAAAGCAGAAGTGGGAATACCCAAATCATTGATAAATTGTTTTTCACGAATACGATTCTGAGCAATATAGACAGCATCAGGATTTGGGCACACTTGTGAAAATTTTTGTAAAAAACGCAAAGTTTCAGCAGGTATATTTTCAAATTCTGTGGTAATAACATCACAGGCTTCACCAAATTCTTGCAAAGCCGCATGATCATCATATGCAGCACAAATGTGTCTGCACGCCACTTCACCGGCAGGACTCTGTTGACTGGGATCATATATCCAAACCCGATAGCCCATTTGTGCGGCGGCCAGTGCAAACATACGACCCAGCTGTCCGCCACCCAGCATGCCAAGTATGGAATTTGGTTTAATCATCTCTGCTCGCTGCTATTGACTTAAATTTTCTTACGTCTTGTTTTTTTCGCTATGCGTTAGGAGGGTAACACTTTAGCCATCACTTGATCACGTTGTGCGTGCCTAAAGGCGGCCAATTTATCCGCTAATTGCACATCATTATTGGCCAACATGGCCACGGCAAATAAAGCCGCATTTTTTGCTCCCGCCTCACCAATGGCAAAAGTCGCCACTGGCACACCCTTGGGCATTTGTACTATTGATAATAAAGAGTCTTGCCCTTGCAGGTATTTACTGGGAATAGGAACACCTAACACGGGGATATGACTAATGGCTGCCGCCATGCCAGGCAAATGTGCCGCACCTCCTGCGCCTGCAATAATGCATTCGAGACCACGAGATTGTGCCGAAGACGCATATTCATATAAATATTCTGGTGTGCGATGAGCCGATACTACCTTACATTCGTGCGCGACACCGAATTCTGTGAGGGTTTGCGCGCTGTGCTGCATAACGTTCCAGTCACTGTCGCTACCCATAATTATGCCCACTTTGGCCATATTTCTACCATGTTTGTGAGAAAAAACGCGCATTTTCCCCTTTTTATACAGATATGGCTAGTAAATTATTCGTTCGATCGGTGATAATTCCCTCTAATCCGCCTACAATACGCAGCTTTTGGGAATTCCTGAATGAGTCAAATCGTCTTCGAAACACAACTAAAATCATTGCCCATCCTCCACCGCGGCAAGGTGCGCGATATTTATAGCGTCGACGATAACCATATGCTGGTGATCGCCACGGACAGAATTTCCGCTTTCGATGTGATTATGCCTACCCCGATCCCACATAAGGGTGAATTACTCACTCAGGTGTCTGATTTTTGGTTTCAACGCTTCGATGGTTTAATTGCTAACCAAATCAGCGATATGAAAATCTCCGACCTGAATTTGACTGATGAGGAATTTGCTCAAGTCAATGGACGCTCAATCATTGTTAAACGTTTAAACGCCCTGCCGATTGAAGCGATTGTTCGCGGCTATCTAATCGGCTCAGGTTGGAAAGAATATCAATCTCAACAATCTGTGTGTGGTATCGCTTTACCTGCCAATATTCCTCTTGCGGGTAAATTGCCTGAAACATTATTCACCCCCTCCACCAAAGCCGCCCCTGGGGAGCATGATGAAAATATTTCTCATGCACAGGTGGTTGATTTAATCGGCTCGGAATGTGCTGAACAGGTGCGCGATGCCAGCATTCAGCTGTATGAAAATGCAGCCCATTATGCCGAGCAAAAAGGCATTATCATTGCCGACACTAAGTTTGAATTCGGTCTCGATGATGAAGGGACACTAACGTTAATCGATGAAGTCTTAACACCAGACTCTTCACGTTTTTGGCCTGCTGATAGCTACCAACCTGGGCATAATCCCGACAGCTTTGATAAACAATATATCCGCGATTATTTAGAAACTTTAGACTGGAATAAACAAGCGCCGGGGCCGCAATTACCCGAGTCCATCGTCGTCAATACCCAAGCTAAATATCAAGAAGCGGCTGAGCGCTTACTTTCTGGTAGCTAATTTAACTCTGCAAATCAACCGACAACGCTGTACACTGCCCCCCTTTTTGCTCATAAAGCGTCAGGTTTGGTGACCTGCACTGCAACTTATTAGGATTTTCCATGACCACTGACGCCAATATCAAATTTAATCAGCTT
>CAZKDD010000048.1:3851-7620 GCA_964551535.1 uncultured Thiotrichales bacterium
TTTCAAAAATATGCCTCAAAAATGAAAGGCTTTCATGTGTTACCCATCTACGGTGGTCAGGATTATCGCGGGCAAATTCGTGCGCTCAAACGTGGCGTGCATGTAGTGGTAGGAACACCAGGGCGTGTCATGGACCATATGCGCCGTGAAACGCTTAGCCTCGATAACTTACAAACCTTAGTATTAGATGAAGCTGATGAAATGTTACGCATGGGATTTATTGATGATGTTGAGTGGGTGCTGGAGCAAACGCCACCGGATCGTCAAATCGCCTTGTTTTCAGCGACCATGCCGCAACAGATTCGACGCATTGCCACTAATCATCTGAACAACCCAGAACAAGTCACCATTAAGGTAAAAACCACCACTGCCGATACTATTCGCCAGCGTTATTGGCCAGTCAGCGGTATACACAAATTAGATGCTCTCACACGTATCCTAGAGGCAGAAGTATTTGACGGCATGCTCATCTTTGTGCGAACTAAAACCATCACCACAGAGTTAGCCGAAAAACTGGCTGCACGGGGTTTCTCTACGGCCGCATTAAATGGCGATATCGCACAGAACCAACGCGAACGTACCATTCAACAATTAAAAGATGGCAAGATAGATATTCTGATTGCTACTGACGTGGCCGCACGTGGATTAGATGTCGATCGCGTCAGCCACGTGATCAATTATGATATTCCCTATGATACGGAATCTTATGTTCATCGCATTGGTAGAACTGGGCGCGCCGGTCGCCAGGGTGATGCCATCTTATTCGTGGCACCACGTGAAAAAAGACTACTGGCAGCGATAGAAAAAGCAACACGCAAGAAAATAGAATTAATGGAGCTGCCCTCAACCGAAATCATCAATGACAATCGTATTGCACGCTTCATGCAACGAATTACTGATACTTTAGGCAAGGAAGATCTCTCCCTATTCACTCAATTAATTGAACAATACCAATTGGAGCATAATGTTTCAGCGGTAGATATAGGCGCAGCTCTGGCCAGTCTTTTACAAGGCGACACGCCATTGCTACTACAAAATAAACCTCAGCATAAAGCCGTAGCTCTCAAACATGATCGCGAACGCTCCGATAAATCACGCCCTGAAAGACCAGCTAAGAAACCGCGTGAACGCTCTGAACGCAAACAGCAAGCCCCTGAAGAGGGCATGCAGCGCTATCGTATTGAAGTCGGACATGACCATGAGGTTAAACCAGGTAATATTGTTGGCGCCATTGCTAATGAAGCAGGACTTGATAGCAAATACATAGGCCATATCAAGATTCATGATGACCATAGTTTTGTCGATTTACCTGAAGGTATGCCAAAAGAAATCTTCAAGGACTTGAAGAAAGTTTGGGTGGCCGGTCAACAATTGAATATTTCACGATGTGGAGAATTGCAATCAAAAGATAAACCAAAAAAGAGACAAGGCCGCGGGCAACTAAGTAGACCCGAACGATCTAGCAATGCGGGTAAATCTGCTAAATCTGATAAAACCAGAGGTAAAAAATCCTCAGCACGAACAGAAAGATCATCTAAGCCCCGCTCTGGCTCACAGAAGCCTATGCGTAAATCTTCCACGACCCAAAGAAAAAGGCGTAGTTAATACACTACGCCTGGTCTCTAAAAGTAATCATTAATAATTTTAGCACTTTGAATATTTTTGAGGATCGATCTACCTCTGGTGCCGGTAAAAAACATAAAATTAATTAATGCACGTGCCCATGCTCTATTTCCTCTGCTGTCGCATCACGAACACTGACAATCTTAACATCAAAGGTGAGTGTGACACCGGCTAAAGGATGGTTACCATCCACTGTGACTTGATCACCATTCACTTCTGTAATCACCACACGTTGCACTTCTCCAGAAGGGCCTTGTGCTTCAAATGCCATGCCTGCCTCTAAAGAATCAACTCCTTCAAACGCCGCTCTATCCACTGTTTGTATTAACTCTGGAATAATCGCTCCATAACCTTCTTCCGGTACAACAGTGACCTGACACTCATCATCAATGGTTTTACCTATTAAGCCTTTTTCCAATCCAGGGATAATATTCTTCGCACCATGCAAATATGCCAATGGCTCAGAATCTTGAGAGCTATCTAACACGTTACCTTGTTGATCTGTGAGTGTGTAATGCATACTCACCACCATGTTGTCACCTACCATTAATGTCATTATTTTCCCCAGTATTTATCATTAAAATTTGTTTCAATCCTAAAATGCAGTCTAGCAGTGTTGGTAAGGCTTAACAGTAAAATATGTTATGTTTTTGTTAAGGCCCAGCAGATGTTCAGGCATATTGCTGAATAAATTTATCTAATTGATTAGCAAATGCTTGCCTATCACTATGACTAAATGGGGCTTGACCACCAGACTGGATACCACTGGCACGCAAAGTATCCATCAAATCACGCACACTCAATAGACTGTTAATCGTGCTAGCATCAAATCGCTCCCCTCGTGTACTCAGTGCATGCGCTTGCTTTTCTAACACCTCCGCAGCCAACGGTATATCACTAGTGATAACCAAATCATTTTTTTCTACTCGATTGACTATTTCATTGTCAGCAACATCAAATCCACGTGGCACTTGTAGCATTTTGATCCATTGGCCACGTGGAAATGGGATGGGACTATTAGCGACTAAAATACATTCACATTGTGCTCGTTCAGCTGCACGAAATAATATCTCTCTGATCGGAACGGGACAGGCGTCTGCATCTACCCAAATTTTCATATTAGTAATCCTATACTTATGAACAAGATTTTTTGTGAAGAATTTATATTAAGGATGACTACTCTGCGTTAACCAACACATAATAACTTATCCGCGTGCTCTAACTGATGTTAGTGATTGGAAAGCAAACGGTAGCAGTTTACACTGCAAGCTATGAAAACACTTTTTATTAGCGGCAATGATACCGATGTTGGCAAAACATATGTAGGCGTTTCTCTAGTCAATGCACTGGTCAAACGCGGCCATCAATGTGTGCCGAAAAAACCTATAGAATCTGGCTGCACTGAAACTGAGACAGGATTGCATCCCGCCGATGCCTCCGCTTATTTTGATGCCTGCGAGCAGACTATTCCACTGAGTGAAATTTGTCCCTTGAGATTTGCGCCCGCCATTTCACCTGAGCGCGCAATACGACTAGCTGAACAAACTATATCAATTCAACAATTAGTAGAGTTGTGTCAACCAAACAATTCTCAGGCATCAGACTTTTTAATCGTTGAAGGCGCGGGCGGTTTATACTCACCTTTATGTTCTGACGGTTTGAATGCTGACTTAGCGCAAGCATTAAATGCTGATGTGATTTTAGTCATCAATGATCGATTGGGCTGCATTAATCAAACACTGCTATGCCTAGAAGCACTCAAAGCACGCAACTTAAATCCTTTAGCCATAGTGCTCAATCAATGCCAACCAAATGCAGATCATAATATGAATAATTATGAGGACTTAAAGTTAATATTATCTATTCCAATTGTTGCTTTCCCCCACAGCGATGACGATGATAAAAATCATGCCATTGAGCAACTCATCCATTTAATAGAGGCACTTTGAATGACTACGCCCGAAGATCGTTTAGTCGATATTGAAACCCAACTGGCATATCAAGAGGATTTAATTCAATCACTCAATCAAGTAGTGATTAATATGCAACAGCAAATTGATCAATTAGAACTTAAGAATCAACGTTTACAAGATAACTTAAAGCATATGGAGACTCTGTTACCCAATAATCAAAATCAGAGTGAACA
>CAZKDD010000049.1:0-7587 GCA_964551535.1 uncultured Thiotrichales bacterium
TCGCTAAATATTTAGCCAAAGTGCCTTTGCCAACCCCTGCCGGACCATCCACGGTAATAACGGGAATATCTCTGTCCACTGTGGACTCAAGACAATCAGTCATCGACACAAATACTCAAACCGACGCCATGTGCCATTTCCACAAACCCCGGAAATGAAGTCGCCACATTTGCGCAGTCATCAATAACAATAGCATCCTTGGCACGCAGAGAAGCGATAGTGAATGCCATAGCAATGCGATGATCATGACCACTGCGAATCATACCGCCTCCCATCGCGCCGCCTTCGATGGTCAAGCCATCAGGATATTCTTGTACTTTGATGCCCAGTGTCGTCAAACCTTCAGCCACCAATGCGATGCGATCACTTTCTTTCACCCTCAGCTCCTCAGCCTGAGTCACCCGCGTGGTGCCCTGCGCACACGCCGCGGCCACACACAACACTGGAAACTCATCAATGGCCGAAGGCACTAATTCAGGAGGCACATCTATGCCACGTAATTGACTGCTTTTTACTGTAATCGATGCAGTGGGCTCACCCCCTTGCATAGCCTCATTATGAATTTCGATGCACGCATTCATGGCTTTCAAGATGTCCAACACACCGGTGCGAGTGGGATTCATCCCTACATTATGTAATGTGATTTCACCTTGTGGCGCAATACAAGCGGCCACAATAAAAAATGCTGCCGATGAAATGTCTGCAGGCACATGGATAGACGTCCCCTTGAGCGTATGCCCACCCTCAACACGAATACTGGCGCCCGCAGCCTGCTCAGTCACCTCAATGGGGTAAGCAAATGATTGCAACATACGCTCAGTATGATCACGCGTCGCCTTGGGCTCGATCACTTCTGTCACACCCTCAGCAAATAAGCCAGCTAGCAATACCGCCGACTTGACCTGCGCACTAGCGACCGGCAAGGCATAACGAATCGCTTTCAAGGTTGGCACGCCATGAATGATGATCGGCGGGACGCCTGATGTCGCCGTTTCAATATTCGCACCCATGCTATTGACCGGATCACATACCCGCCGCATAGGACGTTTCATCAAAGATCCATCACCCACCAAAGTGGCATCGATTCCTTGACCGGCCAACAAGCCGGTGAGTAGACGCATAGAAGTGCCCGAATTGCCACAATCTAAGGCTTGCAACGGCGCTTGTAGACCCTCGCGCCCGACACCATGAATAATCACCTCACCCTGTGACTGGTAGTCAATCTGCACCCCCATCTGTTGGAAAGCATGCAGTGTGGCGAGACAATCCTCACCTTGTAAAAATCCTTTCACATGGGTGTCACCCTCAGCCAATGAGGCCAACATAATGGCGCGGTGAGAAATCGATTTATCTCCGGGGACAGTAATGTCGCCGGTGACGCGAGTGCTAGGTTGGACGTTATATTTCAAGGATAATCACTTCAAGCTGAGTTAGTTTTATATAGCCGATCTAATCTAATGTGTTTTATTCAATTGGTTTTATGTCAGTCATGGCGAGCTATCGCCATTAACGCTACTGCCTGTCCATGTCTAAGTTTATGAAGACACAGCTTATTGTGTAAATGTATCTCGTGCGGTTTTGGCCTGTTCAAACATGGCTTGCAGTGCATCACCCTGCTGATTTTGAATGTCTTCACGCAATTGTTTAAGGGTGATTTCAAATCCTTCAATCGCCTCCACTAAAGGTGTCTGATTGGCCATACAAATGTCTCGCCATAAGGCCGGATCACTAGAAGCAATACGGGTGAAATCTGCAAACCCACCGGCTGCATAGCGAAAAATCTCAGGCGTTTGTGTTTGATTCGCCAAGCAATGCACCAAAGCATAGGCCAACACATGCGGCAAATGACTGGTGGCTGCCAAGATCTGATCATGGCTATCCGCATTCATGTATTCGACTTGCGCACCGATCTCCTGCCACATCTGCGTCACACACATCAAACTAGCAGGCGCCGTATTGAGTGTGGGCGTCAGGATCACTTTTTTATCATCAAACAAACCCGATACAGCGGCTTGCACACCACTCAACTCGCGGCCAGCAATGGGATGAGCTGGGACAAAGTTAGTGGGCAAGTCGGTCATCACTGTCTGTAAATCATCAATCACACTTTGCTTAGTGCTCGCCACATCGGTGATGGCCTCACATTGTGCAAACCAATCTCGACATTGGGCAAACACCTGACTCATCCGTGACACTGGCACACAAACAATGACCACATTGGGCACCTGCGGGCAGTCTTCTACACAAGCATAGGCCTCATCGACCAGCTGTTCATTGAGTGCGATCGCCAGAGTATCAGCACAGGCATCAATGCCAATGAGTTTTTCACAGACGTTTTTGTCCCGTAGAGAGTGCGCGATCGATCCACCGATCATGCCTATTCCAATTATCGCAATACTTTTAATCATGTGATCAGGTTCGTGTTATGCGTAGTGACCAATTATGCGCATCATGTGAGTGCTGGCCGGCACTCCGTGCCAACCCCTTCATACAGCGCCTTGTGGGTATGAGCCTAAAATTTTAATCATATCCGAAACGGATGCTAATTCTTCTAACGCCGTTTTCAGCGGTCCCTCATCAGCATGCGCTTCCAGATCGAGGAAAAATACATATTCCCAATTAGCGCTGTGCGAGGGCCGCGATTCTATTCGTGTTAAGCTGACATCATGACGCGCAAAAGGCGCCAGTAATTGATGCAACGCGCCGGCTTGATTGGGAGCACTCACCAATAGACTGGTCTTATCACATCCAGAAGGTGCCACGTGGTTGTGACCAATGACTAAAAAACGCGTGGTGTTGTCTGGACGATCTTCTATGTTACTAGCCAATACATCTAAACCATATTTTTCAGCCGCAGAACTGCTGGCAATCGCCGCCACACCGGCTTTACCTTGCACACACTTAGCCCCATAAGCATTACTCACCACCGCTTCACGGTCTGCTCCGGCAATATTCGCGTCTAGCCATTGGCGACATTGCGCGAGTGATTGTTGGTGTGAATAGATGGTTTTCACATCTTCCATCGCCGTGCCTTGTGAGAGCAGATGATGATGTATGCGCAGCTCCACCTCACCGACGATTTTTAATGGCGAGCGCAAGAAATTATCTAGCGTGTGTGTGATGACACCTTCAGTAGAGTTTTCTATGGGCACCACACCATAATGACAACTGCCCGACTCGACTTCTCTGAACACTTCATCGATGGACTGCATCGCACTGGTCTTCACCGAGTGGCCAAAGTGTTTTAACGCGGCCTCTTCCGTGAATGTCCCAGCCGGACCCAGAAAAGCAATATTCATGGGTTTCTCCAAGGCTAAACAGGCAGACATAATCTCACGAAAAAGCCTTGAGACTTCCTCATCAGCCAGTGGTCCTTGATTGCGTTCGGCCACCCGACGTAACACTTCCGCTTCACGCTCAGGGCGATAAAATTGCGTGTTTTCATCGGCATGATTCTTTTTGTATGCACCGACTTCAGCCGCACATTTGGCCCGAGCCGAAATTAGCTCCAGCAGTTGTTGATCTAGCGCATCTATTTCAGTGCGTAATTGTGCGAGTGTTTTTGCCATGATGGTTGTATCGTCTTCTCTGGTCAGGGTACTGAGTCGGTTTTTTCAGTGTTTTAATGAGTCGAATTTATTAGTCCAATGTTAAACGCTCGATCAGGCCTCGAACACGCCTGATAACATCACTAGAATGCGCGAATATTAGCATGTGAGCCTAACTGCAAGCTAGCAAGACCTTGAAATTACACACATTCAAGTCAACCTCAAGCCCCTTCAATGTGCATCATGCAAACTCATTAGCCCTCAGCCTACTACACTAGCTCTCTCCTGATCGCTACAGCAACCTCCCACTCATCCATCCCAACAGTAAGATCCTAAACAAGTCAGAATCAGGTTAATATAGCCATCCACTCACATGGGACGAGCTTGCATTAATAGTCAATAGGGATTTTATTTCAGGCATGAAACACAGCGTCTGTTAAAGTAGTGACTGAATTCCACCCATTAAGCCGGTTGCATACAGGGTGCAAACCAAAAGACTATTTATTAACTAAACTTTTTAGATCCATCAACCGCTTATCATGAGTGAATAGTGAACGGGTTATGAATAAACATAACGCTAGGAAAATTCCAGAACGGACAACCTTATAAATCTATGGACAGCTTGTTAAATTCTATACTCTCAGAATTCTTCGATACTGATGACCATCATCTGGTCATTGGTGATCAAAAATTCAGTGACATTATAAAAGAAGCACCTAACCGCCCCTCTTTTATCTACAGCAAACAAGTGATCAAAAAAAAGATCACTGCATTACGCGCTGCCCTGCCGGCATCATTGAATGTCAACTTTGCTATTAAATCCAATCCGATGCAGGAACTGGTCAATTTTATGCGGCAACATGTGGATGGTTTAGATGTTGCCTCTGGCGCTGAACTATTAATTGCTATTAATTCTGGCATGTCACCCGATCACATTAGCTTTGCCGGACCGGGCAAATCTGATGATGAACTAGCGCTAGCTATTCAACACCAAGTGACTATCAATGTTGAATCAGAAAATGAACTCGATCGTATAATTAAAATTGGGCAAACCCTAGGGCAACAAGCGCGCATCGCATTGCGCATCAATCCCGACTTTGACTGCCGCAACTCAGCAATCAACATGTCAGGAGGCCCCACTCAATTTGGCATCGATGCGGAAATCGCAGACCAAGTCATACATAAAGCCTGTAACAGCGATGTGAAGTTTTTGGGTCTGCATATATACACCGGCTCACAAAATCTAAATGCACAAGCCATTATCGAGGCTCAGCACAAGACTTTCGAGTTAGTTAAACAACTCGCTGAATCCACACAAACGGTGTTTGAACAAATCAACATTGGTGGTGGCTTTGGTATCCCCTACTACCCCAACGATGAAGCACTAGACCTACAAGCCATAGGCAATAATTTATCCGCCCTCATTGAGGACTATCATCAACACTATGCCAACACGCAATTTATCACTGAACTTGGGCGTTATATCGTGGGTGAATGCGGTGTCTATATTGCTCGTATCGTCGACAAAAAAGTGTCACGCGGCAAAACCTTTATCATCACCAGTGGTGGTCTGAATCATAATCTACGCTCAGCCGCAGATAACTTCAGAATCGGTCAGAAAAATAATTACCCCGCTTCCATCGCCAACAAAATTGGCACACAAACAGAAGCGGCCAGTGTGGTTGGCCCACTGTGCACCCCACTTGATGTGTTAGCGTATGAGTCCGAGTTGCCAATAGCAGAGATTGGTGATTATTTTGTGATGTTTCAGTCTGGCGCTTATGGCTACAGCAGCAGTCCTCTGGATTTTTTAAGTCATCCAAAACCATTGCAATATCTGGTCTAAACACTTGTTCCGCACGGCATTAAAAATAATCGGACGAGCAGCTCAACTCAGCAGCTCAACTCAATGTCAGCGTGGTAAATTTCGCTAGAGTTTAGTGCTACTGATCATATCAGCCAGTTTTTCTACCGCACATAATGGCGTGCCGTTATACATACTCACGCGCACACCACCCACTTTGCGATGCCCTTGCAGCCCCGTCAAACCATAGGATTCAGCTTGAGCCAATAACTTATCGACATGCGCTTGTGACTGACCTTGGAATACCGCATTGATAATAGACCGATGCTCTGGCGCAATCGTATTAGACCAACACGCATTAGCATCTATCGCCTCATAAATAATTTTAGCGCGTTCGCGGCTGGCGGCGACCATCGCGCTCACCCCACCTTGCTCACTCACCCATTGCAGCATCAGTTGCATAACATAACAGGCAAATACAGGAGAGGTATTCACTATGGACTGATGTTGCGCATGCACATCATAACGACATAATTCTGGTGTGCTAGGGTGCGCTCTATCGAGTAAGTCATCACGTACAATCACCACACTCAAGCCAGCAATCCCTAGGGTTTTTTGAGCGCCACTGTAAATTAAACCAAAATCTGCCACATTGAATTCACGCATTAACAAACATGAAGTCATATCCGCTACCACCGGCACTGGGCTGCTGGTGGGATCAGGGCAATCGATGCCATCAACGGTCTCATTTGGGGTGAAATGAACATAAGCAGAATCCGGATGAATCACCCACTCGCTAGGATCTAAGCACCTATGTCGGCCGGCTTGTGTATGCGTTCCATTAAAGCTTTCAACGCGCATGTGTTTTTGTGCGCACCGCGCCGCTTTGGCTGACCATAGCCCCGTATCGATATAAGTTGCACATGGGCGCGCACCCAGCAAATTTAATGGCACGGCATCAAAATGTAATGTGGCGCCGCCTTGCACAAAAAGAATCTGATAATTTTCTGGGATGGCATATAAGGTGCGCATGGCAAGACGCGCTTGATCGAGAATATTGGCAAACGCCTCACTGCGATGACCAAGCTCTAAAATTGAAATAGAGGTATCTTGATAATGAAGTATATCGTCTTGAATTTGCTGCTTAACCTGAGCCGGCAAAGCGGCAGGGCCGGCTGCAAAATAATGCCCTTGATGTCCCATCAGTATGAATAGCGCCTAATCAGATGGTGGCGCATCATCTTGTGTGGATGTTGAATTGTCAGCGGCATCGTCAGCCTCTTCATCATCACCGGATAAAGATTGCACCGCTTCGATTTCAGTGAGACTTTCACCTTCATCCAAACGAATTAATGTCACCCCTTGAGTATTTCTTCCCATGGATGAAATATCTTTGACTTGCGTGCGTACCAGTGTCCCACCATTAGTAATCAACATGGTTTCATCTTCTTCGGAAACCAACACTGCACCCACCACTGCCCCATTACGCTCAGTGGTTTGAATTGCAATCACACCTTGCCCCCCGCGCTTTTGAATCGGGAAGTCACTAACAGGCGTGCGCTTTCCAAAACCATTGGCAGTGCCTAGTAAAACATGCTGAGCAGGTTCTTGTGGACTGACGGCAATCAGAGAAATTACTTCTGTGCTGTCATCAATCTTAATACCACGCACGCCCGTGGCCGTTCGACCCATAGGACGCACATCATCTTCATGGAATGTTATCGCTTTACCCGTGCTCGCCACCATGATGATGGCATGTTGCTGACCGGTGATCTCAACGCCGATGAGGTGATCATTATCACGCAAATCTAGAGCAATGATGCCATTCGCCCGTGGCCGAGAAAACTCTTTTAATGCTGTTTTCTTAACTGTGCCGCGACTGGTCGCCATAAACACAAACGCATCTTGATCAAAATCTTTCACAGGTAAAATGGCATTGATACGCTCATTTTCTTGTAGTGGTAGCAAATTCACAATCGGCTTTCCACGTGATGTCCGTCCCGCTTGTGGCAGTTCATAGACTTTCAACCAGTAGACCTTGCCTAAGCTAGAGAAACACAAAATCATGTCGTGAGTGCTAGCGACAAATAAATTATCAACAAAGTCTTCTTCTTTAACCGAAGTGGCCGCTTTACCTCGCCCGCCTCGACGTTGAGCTTGATAAACATCCAGAGGTTGAGACTTGGCATAGCCGGCATGGGATAAGGTCACCACCACATCTTCTTCTTGAATAAG